>JANLUJ010000869.1:0-2316 GCA_031363425.1 Pirellula sp. | reverse complement strand
TCTTGAATGATCGAAAACTCATGCTTGAGCATGTCAATGACAGAGTTTGGAACGCCGCGAGGGTAGCGTTCTTTGGCACCCCTCCAGGTCAATTGCTTCAAGTAATCAATTGGCGCGACACCCTCAGGCGATGCTTCCAGCGGATATTCATAGCGAAGTGAAAGCAAAGAAAAATCTATGCGCTGAGAGATTTCAACGGTCGCAGCAATTGCTGCTGGGCATTCGCGGAAAGCGTGCTGGAGCCTGGACAATGACTGCATCGCATAGCTAGCGTTCATCGGACGGGTCGCGGCGACGGCATCGATTGTTGTTCCCGAAGCGATGGCAACCAAACAGTCTTGAAGCAACATTCGTTCGGGTATGTGATAGAGGCAATCGCCGGTCGCTACGATTGGAACATTTGAGTCTCTACCGGCTCTTTTCCAACAATCGAGCGACGCCTGATCGTCGACACCACAGTGGAGACTTGCAATCAAATATCCGCGATCCCCGAACACGTCTCGGAATTGATGGAGCCAACTCGCCCATGGTTGCGGATCCTTCGAATCGAAGTTGCAACCTGCCTCACACCAAGGCTTGCTTGGAATCGGCTTGACCGCTAGCGGCGAGAGATCGTCGACGGGCACTCGGTCCGTAATATTTATCGACTGCGGATCCGGAAGACGCGGAACAAACCCGGCGATGCATTCGAGAGTGTTGTCTGCAATGTCGTACCAGGACAAACGGCATGCACCTTTGTCAGCACGAAGGCATCCAATAGAAAGTAGTTTGCAAAGGTTGGCGTAGCCTCTTCGACTTTGAGGCCACAAAACGACGGGAGGACCATCTATAGGATGTAGTTCACTACCCACAATGAACGGAAGCGAGAGATCGCGAGCCGCCGTATGAGCACGCACGATTCCGGAGAGCGTATTGCGATCGGTGATCGCAAGGCCTAGGTATCCCAGTTCTGCCGCTTGCTCTGCAAGTTCGTGTGCGTGCGACGCGCCCTCTAAAAAGGAGAAATTGCTTTTGCATTGCAATTCTACATATTGAATCATGCCTGAACTTTTCCCATGTCGCAATCGATTACTTTGGGAAGTCAGTCGATTCGATGATGTCCCCCTTTTTCGAAGCAAACCATTGTAACACAGGAGATTTTCTATTCGCCAAGAGATTCGATCAGAGTTCTGTCTCTTTGGCTGGCTTTTTCTTTTTCGCCTTGGCTTTTATCTTTAAAATCGGTGTCAGCTCATCGACAAAATCTTGGGCATCGCTGAATCTTCGATAGACGCTGGCGAAACGGACGAATGCGACTTGATCAACCTCGCGAAGGAATTCCATACACAAGTTTCCAATCTCTTCGCTTGAAACCTCTTTTTCGTAATTGTCGAGAATATGTGATTCGATCTCGCCAGCGAGTTTTTGAATTTCCTCTGCGTCGATTTTCCTTTTCCAACAGGCGGCACGTAGCCCTTGTTCAATCTTGACTCGACTAAAGTCTTGATGCGTTTGGTCGCGCTTGCGTACTTGCAGCAATCCTTCGACTCGTTCGTAGGTCGTAAAGCGTCGACGACAGTGGTTGCAAAATCGACGTCTCCGAATCGCTTTGCCATCCTCTACAATACGGGAGTCCCGGACTCCGTCGTTATCGCTGTAGCAATAGGGACATCGCATAAATCATCTTGTGTTGAACGGCTTAATAAAACGGATTAGTAAAACAACCGTTTAATTATTTTCGCATGGCCCAACAAATTGTTCAACCCACGTGGCCGACGCTGCTAGCGTCGGTGCAGTTGTCAGCGGATGATAGCAGCATCCGCCACGTTCGCAATTTGAGGTCGCACGGACGTGAGGAGGGGACTACAATAGTTGGTTAATAACCTTGAAACCCATGGTATCAAGCATTCACCAACAAAAGATTTCCATAGCTATCATGCTTCCGAACGATGATTCCAGCGAATTGAAAAAGGAACCGTCAAAACGGTCTACGCCAGCTATACTTCCGCTTTTGCTGGCTGGCTTGTTCATGGTGACTGGGATTTGTGTTCTCCTCGTCATCGGTCGCGAAAAAGCCCGCATTATCGGTCAAACGGTAGCCGAATTGGACATTCAACCGCTTCTTAATGCGGAGAAGTCGATTACCGATGAAGACATGAAGGGCAAGGTCGTCGTCTTGCATTTCTGGGGATTTTGGTGTCCAGAATGCGCCAAGGAGATGCCGGATTTTGTAAAAACGCAACGCAACTTTCATGACGACTCCAAGGTGCTTTTTGCAAGCATCGCTTGCAATAACCGAAGCCAGGATACAGAGGATTCTTTGAAGTTTTACACCAA
>JANLUJ010000849.1:0-2916 GCA_031363425.1 Pirellula sp. | reverse complement strand
CTTTGTAGTTAACCTATAGCACCCATAACCAAGCCCCAAATCAACATCTGTTTGAAAACATGAACGCAATCCGCTACGCACAGAACCCAACGGAGGTTAGGCGATTCGACGCGAGTCAAGGCTGGACGAATTCCTTTTTTGTCGATTTTCTGTGCGTTTTTTGCATTTTCTATATATACGCTGGGAGCTCAGTTCCGGCCATCAACGAACCGCACTACTGGACCAAAGCCGCCCACTTTTGGAACGGAAACTTTGGCAAAGGGGATTTATTCCTTGAGTCAGGCGACGCCCACTGGCTGTTTTTTGCTAGCTTTGGCTATTTGACGCAGCTGCTGCCGATGGCTGGGGCAGTATGGACCGGCCGACTGTTGACTTGGATTTTTTTGGCAATCGGTTGGACAATGCTGGGACGATCACTTTGGTTTGCAGGCGAGAGTAGAACAGTTGTCCCAACTGTTCTTGCGTCGGATTGCGATTCGAGTAAAGCCATTGTCGTTTCTATTCCGAACGGAAACAGTTGGAACGACTGTTCTACTCTGGCTGCGAGCTGTTGGGCGTTGGTATGGTTGGCCGGTCTTCACTATGGGCACTGGGCGGGGGAGTGGGTCATTGGTGGCTGCGAATCCAAAGGAATTGCATATGCGATGATTTTTGCCGGACTAGCGCTAGCGATACGGCAACGTTGGACTCTCGCATGGCTGCTACTGGGTTTCGCTGCCGCATTTCACGTGGTAACGGGTATTTGGGTGATTGTTTGCGTTGCCACGGTTTCATTCATTTGCGACTACTGGAAATCGAATGAGAAACTCACGCTCGGTGGCTGGCTAGCCGTGCATCGTATGGGTTGGTCATTCTGCCTCATAGGAGTTATCGCGGGAGCAATACCAGCAATTGCAATCGATTGGGGGACCGATCCGGTTTTAGCGAGCGAAAGCGCGGTAAAACAAGTCTACACTCGACTCGGTCACCATTTGGCCCCGACGCGGTTTAGTTGGGTTCGATGGCAAGACTTTGGGATTCAGCTAGTGTGTGTATGCATTGCAATTTGGATGGCGATGTATTCGAAATGGCAAATACCCGCGGCTAGCGCCCGCGGCTCAGGGATGAGGGGTTTTCCGAGAGGTTTGCGGCTTGTGATCGGATGGGGACTATTTGGTTTCGCCGTTGCCACGTTTGGGCTTTTGGTGGATTTGGCTTTTGGCCGAGCTTTTCCAAAGCTTACATCGAAGCTGCTTCGATTTTATTTGTTCCGATGGAATGATGTCGCGATGCCCATGATGTTAGGCGGTCTGGTGGTTTCGTTTGCATATGGGCGATTGGTGTTTACTAGATACCCAATTGGAGCAAGATGTGTTGCCGTGGGAAGTGCGCTTGTTCCAGGACTGATACTGCTCGGATATCGATTCGAGGCGAATTTGCACGAAGCCATTCCAGCTGGTGACAAAGCGCATTTCGTGGCCAAATCAGACTCCGAGGCAGTTCAATTGAAACAGTATCAGGATTGGCTTCGTGTCTGCGCATGGATTCGAGCGAATTCGGACCCTGAATCGCTTTGGCTAACGCCGCGTCGTCAACAGTCGTTCAAATGGCATACTGGCCGCCCTGAACTGGCTTGCTGGAAAGATGCGCCTCAGAACGCCGAAGCGTTGGTTGAATGGAGTCAACGACTTGCTGACGCATACCAATTCGACAAAGAAAAAATCCTGCAACCCTGGTCGACCGAAAAACTCTGGGAGTTGCAAAGCAAGTATGGCATCCGTTATGTTTTGTTGGACCGCCGCGTGGCGAAACAGATTCCGCCTCTGCTCCCAATCTTGTATCCGTCCCAAAATGAGCTCAACGATACATTTGCTGTTTTTGAGATTCCTTCGCAAAAAGTAAACGTGAGCAGGTAAACATTGAACAAGAAAAAAGCTCAACCTACAGGCGCAAACACCAAGCCAAAGCCTACCAAGCCAAAAGCCAAAGATGCAAAGTCGGTTCCAGCCAAGGCTGTTGTTCCAACGCATAAAATGGTGACCGACAATCGGAAAGCCAAGCATCAATACGAGATCCTAGACTCCATCGAATGCGGGATCGTATTGCACGGTAGCGAAGTAAAAAGTCTTCGCAATGGAAAATGCTCGATCGACGAAGCTTACGCTCGCATCAAGGATGGTGAACTGTGGTTGGTCGGCTGTGAGATCGAAGAGTATCGACAAGCTTCGATTTGGAACCATCCAACAAAGCGCATTCGTAAGCTGCTTTTGAACAAACACGAGTTGTTGCGGTTTGTAGGTCGATCGAAGGAACGTGGTCTCACGATGGTTCCACTGCGTGTCTATTTTGCGGAGCGTGGTAAAGCCAAATGCGTTATCGCGCTTTGCAAGGGTAAGAAACTTCATGACAAACGTGAGACATTGAAGAAGGCGGACGCTGGGAGGGAGATCGACCGGATTATGAAGAGCAAACGATTTGATCGGAATGTTTAGTGAGATCCGCCCTCACCCCCAACCCCTCTCCCGCGAGGAGAGGGGAGTAAGCCCATGGGGGCTCCTTCGCGTGGACAGGAAAGTAAGCAAATGGGGGCTCCTTCGCATGGACAGGGGAGTATGGACTTGGGCAATCAAACTAGATGAGTACCAATGGGATGTGTACCAACAAAGTGAGTACCAACAAAGTGAGTACCAACAAAGTGAGTACCAACAAAGTGAGTACCCCTACAAACCGAGTGGAGGGATGCGACGCGCGCGCCATTGCGTTTGCTCCCCTCTCCTTTCGGGTGTGGGGTTGGGGGTGAGGGCATTCCAGCACCAGTGCTTTTCAGCGACCTCAATTGCTAAGACTGAACTAAAACTCACATCCATTCGTAAACTTGCAATAGCCAGCAACCGTTCATAAAAACCTGAAATTTCAATGCTAGAAATCCGAAACCTT
>JANLUJ010000843.1:0-2457 GCA_031363425.1 Pirellula sp. | reverse complement strand
GCAAGATTCTTTTCCCCGCAGGCGGCACCACAAGTGGCGATGGCATATCTGTCGCAATTGCTGTGAGGGAAGAACCAACGGATGAAACCGCAGCAGCGGCTAGAGCGCCTGATGCCATAAATACTCGACGATTCGTAGTTGAAGACTCGCGGTGCATGCGTTTTTCCTGCAGGTTAGGCCTTTGAATTGAGCGAAAGGATAAGAATAATCAGCTATTGTAGCATTGAATCCCACCGGCTTGGAGGTTGGATCGTTCGAGCTTTTTGGCTACCCAGTGCTAAAGTGGAAAGGCCTCTTCGGGCCCTAGCCCTAGTAGCAGACTACTTCGCAAGCGAGGCACGAATCAATTGTTTATCATTGCGAGCGAATACGCTTTTTTCCGCATAGGCTGGGTGTGACCAGCAAACGCCGCCGCGTTGTCCAAGTTGCTCCTTGGTGGGCTCAATCAATTGACACCGATCGATAATTTTCAATCCATTCCTCGAAAGTTTTGCGATTAGCAACTCTCCTCGCTCATTGAACATCCAGACCCGATCTGCTTGTCGAACCATGTGGATGGTCGCCCACCTCGCTTTCGGCACCGCGGTCAAGTCTTCCCATAATCTCTTGCCATTTTCGGCGTCCAAACAACGCAATTCGCCATAACTGTCAGCGCCATAAACAAGTCCATCCTGCATTAAACACGTTCCAATCATGGCGTGTAACGACTTCGTATGCTGCTCGTCCTGCCCGATCTCCTTCCAGATGACTTCCGAAGTCAACTTGTCTTTTGGAACTCGCACCATGAGTGAACCATCGTAAAACGAGGATACAAACAACCGGTCCCGTTCCTGGATTGGATCTCCGACTCCAATGGGCATATTCTTTGGCGGAAACGGGTGCCCCCAAAATACCTTGCCAGTCGTCGGATCGAGTCCAGATAGGCTATCGCCCGTCCAGCAAACCAAAACATCTTGGCCGGCTTGCTGGATGATGATTGGCGATGAGTAGCCAGCACGATCGGCAAGCGCTCGCCATACCTCCTTGCCATCGGTCCTGTTGAACGCGACCATACAAGCTCCTTCGGAACCAGATACTTGCTGTATGACCAAATCGCGATAAACAATCGGAGAAGCGGCAATGCCCCAAATCGGCATTTTAATGTTGTATTCCGTTTGAAGATCTCTCTTCCAAAGGACTTCTCCAGAATCTGCATCTAGGCAGTGGAAATGCCCCATTGCGCCAACTGCGTATGCTTTACCCTCATGAATGGTCACGCTAGCGCGTGGACCGGCGGTATAACTGATTCGGTAGTCAGCCGGATACACGTGTTTCCAAAGGGATTTTCCTGTCGCAGAATCAAAACATAAAATCCGCTCGGATGCATTGCGATCTTCGGCATGCTTGTCCATCACAAACACTCGGCCGTTTGCTACGGTTGGCCCCGAATATCCAGGCCCAATCTCCACGGACCAATCCAAAGGCAATTGTCCATCCGGAAGATCATCTCGAATCCCGTTTTCGTTCCATCTTCCGTCCCGTGCCACACCTCTCCATTGCGGCCAATCATCTGCCGAACAAAATGTTGGCAGCGAGAAGGTACCTAAGAGAACGCAGACAATTAAGCTTCGATTCAATAACGGCATTCGAAGATCCAGAAAATGGGTGGAAGAAGTGGAGCACTCGCGACATAAATGATTGGCACATTGTACGACGCGATCTCTCTTCGTTGCTACGTCCGAGAGAACTCGGTTCAAATATTGTGCCCCGAGCCTTGGCCGACTCTTATGCTAGGAGGCTTTCCCACTTTCGAATCAATGATTTAGTTTATTGCTCCTGGGCTAACTCCCTGGGTAGCTAAAAAGCCCGAACGATCCACCGGTAAAGCCGGTGGGATTCAAAAATACCGCAGGCTTGTCCTGCAGGATTGTCCTGCTGGATTGTTCTGCTTCCAAGCTAAACAAGGCGAACGGCCTGCCGGGTGCGACCCGCTCGCCTTATCGGTAACGCCTTGGATCTGTCTTCGAGTATCGCCATGGCTGGTCCGTTGCATGGGAAGTAGACGCGGACGATGGTTGATAAGAAAATCTTCGATAGCTCTGCGTCGGTACGCTCTGGCTATAGACTTGAGTCTGCGGCACAAAGGACTGCATTGAGCTGATCGTCTGAGGTTTGACGATTACCGCTGTCGATTGCAAAGGAACCATAGTTGTCCCTGCCATGACGTTTCCCTGAACACTTGGTGTAGGCTCGTACGAAAATCGCCGGTACACCTGTGAATCGTTGGAGGCGGGCGGATATACGACGTTTGCACATCCACACCCATTGTTCACATATTGGTAAGCGCCCACGTCAACCAGTAGGGATTTTGTCGCAAATCGGCTAGGCGGTCGCGTTCCGCTTTTCTTTCGCGGCGAGCATTCGCTTGGCTCGGTCGTATTGCTTGCGTTCCGCTTTGTCGCGGCGCTCATCGACACG
>JANLUJ010000841.1:0-5696 GCA_031363425.1 Pirellula sp. | reverse complement strand
CGTCCACCGAGCAAGCTCGGTGGGGCGGGATGTATGCGCTCGCTTTGCATGGGCTAGCCGGCAAGTCTTCCGTCCACTGTCACAAGGTCAGTGGAGCGGCGGTCGGTCAGTGGAGTGGCGGTCGGTCAGTGGAGTGGCGGTCGGTCAGTGGAGTGGCGGTCGGTCAGTGGAGCGGCAGTGGGTCAGTGGAGTGGCAGAGGGTCAGTGGAGTGGCAGTGGAGCTGTAACGCTCGCCACTGACCTTGGTCAGTGGAAGCTCGACTGGCAGGCTAGCCTCGGCGCGATCAACGCGATGCATTGCTCTCCTTCGACCTTGTGTCGATGGAAGCACGACTTTTCGGCTACGTTCGTACCGCGTTCATATCATACGGGCCAACGGATCCCACATAAAATCCATCCATCCAAATACGCAATCCGTCGTGACTCTCACGAACTCGGTTCATCGATAACAACACTACTTCCACAGGTGAAACATCGTAGTGAAAGCGAACGATGATGTGCAAATGATCCGCAAGCATTGCTATGCGAGAAACTTGGCAACCCGATTCTTGCAAAGCCAAGAGAGTCGCGTTCCTTGTGCGGTCCACAAAACTCGGACTCGTATTCCGCCATCGTTCCGTGTGAACGAGCACCCCATGCAGTCCCAAAATATATTGGCCGTGGCTACTTGTGATTGGTTTCGAAACATCGACGTTTGGATCACGCCAAGCCGCATCAGCTAAAATCGAATGGCCTGCTGTCGAGGCCATCTTGTGATGCTCCAATTGGTTAGCTATGTAACGATCTACCGTTTCCGCATTCGCATCACCAACCGTCGAGAGTCGGAAATTGCGTCTCCACTGAATTCCGCCACGATCCCGCAATAAATACTTTAGCCGCCCTTTGACGCGTTGAACTAAATAGGAGGGTTTTATGAGAGGCTGCGTACTGAGCAGCAGAAAAAGCGTTCCGCTATTCGAGACACTTGCCTCCAATAAGCGAATCCCATCCGGCTCGCAATGCGTGGACAATTCGCTTATCCAATCAAGTGGCGTCTTCATTGGCGAAGTTGGGAAAAGTGCAAGCGACCATCGAAGTTGATAGGCGACCGAGGTGGAGTCAAAGCAGTAGGGGCTAGAGGTTGGCATGATTCGGTCTCATGGCTTTTGTTTTTGATCGAGGGCCTGATTACTACAAGATACCAAATGGGTGAGTTAGTGGGGCAAATCATTTCGTCCACCGAGCAAGCTCGGTGGGGCGGGATGTATGCGCTCGCTTTGCATGGGCTAGCCGGCAAGTCTTCCGTCCACTGACACAAGGTCAGTGGAGCGGCGGTAGGTCAGTGGAGCGGCGGTAGGTCAGTGGAGCGGCGGTCAGTCAGTGGAGCGGCGGTAGGTTATAGGGGCTGCACCGCTCGCCACTGACCTTGGTCAGTGGAAGCTCGACTGTCAGGCTAGCCTTGCCGCGATCAAGGCGACGCATTGCTCTCCTTCGACCCTGCGTCGATGGAAGTACGATTGGTTAGACAAGTTAGCCATGATCGCTTTCTATTTCGATCTGCACTTGATCGCCGACAATTCGAACCGAAAATGGACGGGCATTGAATTTCGGCTTGTCCTCATCCAGATACTTGCCATTTCGAATGCAGAATCGCCAATGGTGAATGCGGCACCGAACGACGTCTCCTTCGACGATCCCATGGGACAATGAGGCACCAGCATGCGGGCATGGATCATCCATCGCATAAAACTCACCCGCAACATTGAAAACACCAATGGCACTCTCGTTGACCATAAACATTCTGGTTTCGCCCGTCGGCACGTCGCACACTTTACAGATATCGACGAATCTTGACATGTCGTAACTTTTCAAAAATTAGTTCCTACGAGATCACACGGACCATTTATCGCGGGATGGAAGCACGTGAAGTATTGTCAATACATCGGCTCTCCAATTTGGCAAGAACAAGGTAATCGCCGTAGCCTCGATGTTTGTTAGCGTAACGCAGAACATGGCTACTCGAAATGGCCAGACGCTATAGTCTAATAACAAGCAGATAGCACCAGCCAAGACAAACCATTGTGATATTTTTGCCCCGTAGGTGTGATAACTGGGAGCCCGACCATACTTCCAGAGTGCTGCCCCCATCGTCATCATGTAGCTTAGTAATCCAGCCAACCACCAACCCGCCTCCCGCATCAGAACATCACCGCGGAACCAAAACATTCCGAAGAAGAGCGCACCGTAAAGTACTGCATCCGCAAAGCTATCCAGTCTGGCGCCGAAATCAGATCGCTGCTTTAGCCATCGGGCGAGCCTCCCATCAATCCAATCACTCAAGTTGAGCGCGACAAAGACGCCAGTAAAAAGCAGCAAGCGGTTCTGATACGCAAGCCAAAAAAGCCAAATTGCACCAAAAAGACGAACGACGCAAATTACATTTGGGATGGTTACAAACTTGTGGCGGTACGCGCTATCTCCTTCGGCGGAATCCTCCAATCGCAACACTTCGAGGGGCGTCGATTTTTCTGTCGAATTGGTTGGGTCCATACCGTTGATCATGTTAAAGAGGCTTAGTCAGATCAAGGGAAGTACTGATCGTAGAAAGTAGTAGAAGGCAGGAGCCGAGAAAGTCAAGCTATCGATGCGATCCATCATTCCACCTTGGCCAGGCAGTAACGTACCGCTGTCTTTGATTCCGGCATCCCGTTTTATGCCAGACTTATTAAGGTCACCTAGAAAGCCGAATAGAGCAATCAAAAAGCCCGATAGCATTGCGCAGAGAACTCCTTTTGTTCCAGACCCGTCCTGCATCAGGTTCGTCAGCCATGGCGCTAGCGTAACCGCAAGAACAATTGTTGCTGCAATTCCACCAAGCAGTCCTTCCAGTGATTTATTAGGCGAAATGCGGGGTGAAATTTTTGTCCGGCCAAATGGTCGCCCTACTAGCGCCTGGGCTATGTCATTGCACTCCGTTAGTAAGATCAAATACAAAAACCACCCAATACTCCCAACCCATGGTTCCGTTTGTGTCGGCAATGTCAATAGGAATGATGCGTGTGACAAAGAGTAAACGAATAACATCAGCCCCCAAATCAGAGCAGCCGTTGTGCGAATAAAGTCCTCAGCCAATCCGAGCAAGGCTCTGAGCCCGCCGAAAGAAAGCAAGAAAGCCATGGGCGCCGCAGATCTCAACCATTCAACGTGACCGAACAACACAAATGCGTAGTAGACAGGCACAGTTACAAATAGCCACACGGCCGATAGCGTACCAACTCGATTCCAACCGACTATTTGGAGATACTCACGCAGGCTTAGGATTCCAGCAATCGCAAGTATCGCAACAACCCCTGATTTGCCGAGGAGCAATGCGATGGTCAGCAACGCCGTTAGTGCCCACCATGTCCTTACGCTGTTGAGATGCGATTGTGCACTTTCGGATGCAACACCGCGAAGTGTAGCAATCCTCACGAGCGTCCCGATTGTCAAGGCGAGAAACAGACAAGCTATCGTCCACAATAATGGGGGCGATGAAACAAACATATTTCCTCCTTAGATTCGCTTCGCTGGATGAATTGTATCGCGAACCATTTCCTCGCGCATCTGGATGGTAATTAGGATGAGTCTTCTCAGAGAAGTGTGCATTTATCGTGCCGCCGCTTGAGCAAGAATGGAATGTCGAGCTTGGCTTGTCAACGCGAGTTTTTTCGAGGATTAGGTTACCATTTGATTTAGCCGAGAGCCTCCATGTACTCCTTTTTGAATGGCCCAAAGTGGATCGCCCCAAAAAACCGGTCAGATTACTTCACATTTCCGATCTCCACTTTGGCCCGCCCTATGTCGAGGAGGTTGGCGAAGCTGCGCTTAGGATTGCAGAGACGATCCACGCTGACGCCATAATCATTAGCGGCGACCTGACCCAACGCGCCAAACGGGAGCAATTTGAAGCTGCTAAGCAGTATATGGAAAGATTGCCCAAGGCCCCCCAATTGGTCATCCCAGGCAATCACGACGTTCCGCTCTATCGAGTATTCGAACGCATTTTTCGTCCGCATGCACTCTATCAAGAGATCATTTCAGAGGAACTCAATCCAGTGCTCCGAATCGAGGGTGCGGTGATTGTAGGATTGGATTCGACTGCGCCTCGATCGGCAATAAGCAATGGCCAGATCTTCAAATGGCAGTTGGACGGTTGTGAATCGGCGTTTCGGGATGCACCAAACGGCAGCGCACGCATTGTAGTGGCTCACCATCATTTTGCGCCCGCTCCGGACTACCTCCGAGATAGCAACATGCCCAATGCAAAACGTGCTATCGAGCGATTTGCAGACCTGAATGTCGATATGATTCTCGGCGGGCATTTGCACCGGGCCTACATTGGTAATTCACTGGATTTCTATCCAGGTTCGCATCGAGACCGAGGCATTATCATCGCACAATGCGGAACGACAACCTCGAGACGCGGCCGAGGTCGTGAGCGAGAAAAGAACTCCCTCAATCAAATAGTGATTGCAGACGAGACTATTACCATTACGCACTACATCTACTTTCACGAAAGAGAAGCATTCGAAGCGGTAAGCAGGCACTCCTTTCGACGAGGCTCTTTTTCTGAGCCAATGGCCTTCGATCTCTAGAACGCGTCTAAGCTGTCGAATCTCCGGCTGCCTCTTCGAAACGAAAATATCAACTCGCCTCAACTCAGGTGCCCCCACCGATCTCCAGAATGATGAGGGTCCTCTGGGGTTGGACCTTCGAATCGCTTTGAACGAGTCATCGACTGCAATCGTGATCGACGAAGGCTGAGGGCGGGTGCTGGTCTGGAGCCTATGAATTCAGCAAATGAAATGTATCGTTACTTGAACAAATACCACCGCTAGCAGCCAACGAAATGGAGGGGCCGCCAGACCGTAAGCGAATCACGCCGTCGATTGTCGTACATCCATTCAAGCTGGCAATGACTGTCGCTGACGAGTTCACCGCGCAGGTTGCGTTGATGAACGATTTGTTCCTCGAACAAGGATGGAAGGACGACAGCGCCCATACCTGCAATAGAAAGTTCACGAACTTTTTCCGGATGCAGCGCCATAGGACATGAACTGACAACAATCGGTGACTTCAGCGTCATTCCTAAATAAGACTCGGATAGGATATTGTTCAATTCTTGGATCTTTCTTTTGAAACGAATCGCGAAAATTTCTTGGGATCTTCGATACTTTATTCATTCAGCTATAGCTATCCCGGATACGCATTCGTGTTAGGCGAGCGGCCTCGATTGACGATTGCTTCGAGCCCCGTTGGAGCCGTGTTATTACTATTCTTGGATCGGTTGTTGACAGGGTGCAATGACCTCTGCGGTGTTCATGATTATTTTCACGTCAGGGTGTCTGCGTACAGCCTCCTGAGACAATTGTTTTAAGTAGTGCGACGACAATCGTCCTCGCAGTATGACCAAGCCCTCATGATATTCGCAGTCAAGCAAGCGGATTTCGCTATGGCCGCAATTGGCTAGCAGTTGTTGGATGCCTTTTAAGATAACATCCTTGAGGATCGGACCACGATGGAGAACCGTGGATTGCGGGTAAGCGCCCACGTCAACCAGTAGGGATTTTGTCGCAAATCGGCTAGGCGGTCGCGTTCCGCTTTTCTTTCGCGGCGAGCATTCGCTTGGCTCGGTCGTATTGCTTGCGTTCCGCTTTGTCGCGGCGCTCATCGACACG
>JANLUJ010000839.1:0-5647 GCA_031363425.1 Pirellula sp. | reverse complement strand
ACAAAACGAACCTATATAACCTATATTTCGGCGAGTCCCTTGCGATGAACAGCCTTGCGGATAAAGATCGGCCCTCCGGGAAGAATCGGGTAAGAAAACCCTCCAGAACGAGACACATCTTGCCAAGTAGTTATTTTCGATCCGTAGCAAGCCGGCTGCTGGCGCTTCGCGATGAGGGAGCCCACAAAACCATCGGAATCGCGAGTTGTAGAGCCAATGAAGGTAATTCGACGGTAGCAAGCAATTTGGCGGTAGCGATCAACAATGCGGTCGACGGAGAGGTTCTTCTGGTCGATTGTGTAGAACCGGTCCGGCGAACGCTTGGCCCGGGCTGGTTTGATTTCGTTTTTGGTACCGCCGATTTATCCGACGTCGTGCGTGAAACCGAGACGCCCAAGCTCAGCACGATTTCGGCTGGAGTTTTGTTGGAGCCTGGCGCTGGAACTTACAATCGAGATCGTCTAGTCAGTATCTGCCGGCTTTTGAAAGATCGATTTGAGTTCGTAATTTTTGACCTTCCTTGTGCCAATGATTCGACAGGATGTTTTCCTGTTGCTGGTGTGTTGGACGGCGTTATCCTGAATCTTAAATCGGGCTGGGTAAACTCGGCTCGTGCGATACAAATGCAGAATGATTTTCAACTGCGAGGAGCCAATGTTTTAGGAGTTGTATTGAATCAAACTCAGTCCTATGTCCCTGGATTCCTTCGGATGCTGTTGCGGTCGAAGGATTCCTACGCGTGAGGATTGCAAGTCTGCGTAGTTTCGTCCATCTAGCTCGACGAATCGATTGAACAACCACAATGAAAACGGTTCCAGCAGTTTCCACCATCGATACGGAAGCAAGCAACAATCGCGACAATTTGTTTTTGATGTCGGTGCCAATCGTAATGGCAGCGTCTTCGGTGGCTGGGATTGCGATTGGACCGCTTAGGCACACCGGCTTGCTTTGGATTTTAACGTTGGTTGCGGGTTGTATCCTGCTGCCAATCAAAGGATTGAGAAAGGTCACTTTCCCGTGGCTTGCTTGGTTACCGTTTTATTTGTTTCTTGGTTGTTCGCTGAGCTGGAGCGAATTTGATTGGCGAAACAATATTCAACTGTATGTTCAAATGACCGTCTATCCGTTGATTGGGATCATTGCCTCGTATGCGATCCGAAGTGAAGAAGAGCTGGAAAGCTACAACTTCCTTTATATCATTGCAACCGTCCTGATCGGCCTATTCTGCGTTTACTATGGAACGGGCCATTCAAGTGAGTTCTCGAACTCTCTCTATAGTGGATTTGCCGATAGGCCGGCCGCTACCAGCCTGATTGCTATCGCATCGCTTTTTCTGGCACAGATTCACAAAATTCCGAAAACGGCAGTTGTAATGTGGGGGCTATGTTTTGGAATTTGTATTCTTTCTGGCAGTCGAATGGCGACCGTCGTACTTTTGATTCTTTGGATAGTCCATCCCCAGCTAGCGAGTTTGAAAACGCGATTCCTACTTGTCGCGGTAGTCATGCTGGTGGGGTTGGCAGCTTTCAATACGCCCATCATTCAAGATCGATTCTTTACCAAGAAGTATGGTTTCTCGGGACAGGGCACTTTGGAAGATGTATTTTCTGGCAAATTCGACAGTGCTGGACGATTTGATGCATGGCCAATCATCTTTGAAAAATCAGCGGAAACTCCGTGGTTTGGGCATGGAGTAGGACAATCGGCTCCATTTGTATTGAGCGTTTGGGCGCCGATGGACAAACCTCACAACGAGTATCTGAAGATCCTCTACGAAGGTGGTTATCTTGGTTTGGGTTTCTTTGCACTAGGAATTGTTGCGACCTTGATTAATCTCTACCGAATCCTTCGGAGTACAAGGAATCGCAATTGGGCGAGCTCAGCGGCAATTATGGGGTTTATCGGTTTCATTTTGATGGCAATTGTGGACAACCCTTTGGTGTATGGCAACAACTTTATGCATCCAGTTTTTTTTCTCGTGGGGGCAGCAAACGGAATCGCCGCCAACCTCTTATCGAATGACGAAACCGAAGCATTCAATACCGCGTGCTCCATCGAATCCGGCTTGATTCCTGCTGGGCGCGACGCGATCAAACCAATCCTGCTAAGATAAACTGGGATCAATGCGAAAGGTTGAAAATGCAATTAGAGTACTCGTGGTGGGGCAAACCCCCCCACCTTTCCATGGTCAATCGATCATGATTCAAATGTTGGTTGAGGGGCCTATTGAAGGAGTCGAAATACATCATCTACGAATGGCATTCTCGGACAATATGGATCAAGTAGGACGTTTTCAAATAGGGAAAGTCTTCCACCTTGCCTACTTGATTGTCGCGATATGGTTCCTGCGCATTCGACATCGGATCAACGTTCTATATTTCCCTCCGGCAGGCCCAAATCGAATTCCACTCATTCGTGATACTCTGTTGCTTCTATCGACGCGTTGGCTGTTTCGGAAAACGGTGTTTCATTTTCAAGCAAGTGGCGTGAGCGAGTTGATTTCGAAGCTACCAAGTTGGCAACGATTTTTCGTAATGCGTGCTTTGCGCGGGCCGGATGCGGCCATTCAGCTTTCTGAATCGACAGTCGCGGACGCCAAATTCCTTGAAGCCAAGCAAATTCACTATATTCCAAATGCCTCAGATGATTACGCAGGATTGCGTCCACAGTTGCATCCTCGCGATTCGATTCATCCGAAAATTCGGATACTCTACGTCGGCACCGTCTGCGAAACTAAGGGAATACTGATACTCTTGGATGCACTAGAAAGTCTCTCATCAGCGTCTGCTAGAATTCATCTGGACATCGTTGGAAGTTTTCAACCGTCAAATTTTGAAGCCGTCGTTAGAAGCCGCATCGAAAGCTTGAAACTTGCCTCGGTCGTGTCGGTCCATGGCCAGCAAATTGGCGATGCTAAATGGAAGATGTTTGCCAATGCGGACTTGTTTTGCTTCCCCTCTTTCTATGCGTCCGAGGGGTTTCCTTGCGTGCTCGTTGAGGCGATGTCATTTTCATTGCCGATCGTGTCAACCAATTGGAGAGGTATTCCATCGATTGTCGAAGAAGGAGAAACTGGATTCTTGGTTGAAACGAACGATGCACGTCAACTAGGACAGAGAATATTGCAGCTGGCAACCGATGCAGAATTGCGCTCGAAAATGGGGCGAGAAGCAAGAATGCGATACGAAAAGCGATTTACGCGCCCACGGCACCTCGAATCGATGGCGAAGGTGTTTGCTGATGTTGTCAAGTAATTCCATGATCGACAAGGCACAGGAAACGAGGGCTCGCATTCTCATTCTAGCCTACTCGTGTCATCCGGAAAAATCGATGGAGGATCGAAATGGTTGGCATCGAGCCCTTCAAGCTGCACGCGACTTTGACGTCGTAGTCATGTGCTCCACGCTCGAGGATTCCGATTTATTGCACGAAGCTGTTCCGGAAACATTGAAGGGTAGAATTCGCTTTATGCCTATTCGGCTGAACAAGTGGAATACCTACTTTTTGGAGAAGGAGTACTTGTTCTATCTGGGCTATCGGAAATGGCTTTGGCAGTGCGGTAAGACTGCGGAAGAAATGCATGCAAGCAGTCCTTTCCAGCTATGCCATCTCGTGTCGCTCTGTTGCTATCGCGAGCCGGGCTACCTATGGAAGTTGGATTGTCCAAGCATTCTTGGTCCACTAGGAGGTTCAAGTGGATTTCGATTGAGATACCTTGGTTTAATCGACTTTTGGGGCGGGCTATTCGAAGTTGCGAGAAACACGGTCAATTTTTATCAGAAGAGGTTTTCGCCACGTATCAGGAAGGCCATTCAGAGATCAAGTGTGGTGCTGGCAGCGAATTCAAGTACTAGAGATCACTTGCAACATTACTCCAAAACTCCCATTCCCGTTTGCTTGGAGACGGGAATTGATTTCCCCATTCAGGATGCAAAACCCGTACGTCTGCTTGACCAACCACTTCAGATTTTATGGACCGGCAGACTTAGGAGTTGGAAAGCGCTTCCATTGCTCCTGCACGCGGTTTCGCAGTTGCCGAGGGACGTCAAAATCAAGCTGCGAGTTATTGGGGATGGCAAATGCGAATTGATCTGGAAGCGGTTGTCCGAGAAACTCAACATTGAAGATCAAGTCGAATGGATAAAACGCCCTCACTATCGCGATTCAATTAGATACTATCGCGATGCAGACGTTTTTGCATTCACTAGTCTGCGCGATACGTCCGGTACCGGTCTGCTCGAAGCTTTGGCAGTTGGCACACCGATCATCGGGCTCAATCACCAAGGTGCTGCCGATATCATCACGCCGGAATGTGGTATACGGATTTCTGTAGGATCTCCCCGTCAATCGATCGATGAGTTTCGCAACGCAATTGTTAGCCTTTTCAGGGATTCGGCGAGACTGAAGCAGCTTAGTGATGGTGCGCTGCTCCGTGCGAAAGAATTCCATTGGAATAGATATCAAGAGTCCATGTGCGCGATGTACCAAAGCCTGTCCCAAGATCTATCGAAATAGTTACGTTTCGATATCTAATCAATCCCTGGGCAATCTTCAGACGTTTCCAAGTCGACATCACTTTGATTTTGGACCTCAGAGCGACCCGATAGCGTTCGTTGGGCCTCGTGCCCAAGAACGCAATAGGTTTGGCGTGCTACGCGAGTTAGGACGCCAAACCAGTTGCGAATGCCGGGGCAAGCCCGGACATTCGCTTGGAATAGAGTAGACGCCAATGACGATGTTGCTTGCGGTTTTCTTGATTCGATTTGAGCCTGAGGGCACTAGCGGAGCGCCGCCGCCGTAGCTGAATTCGTGAGAATTCAGTGCATTCCTGAATTTTCACGAATTCAGCTACGGAGCTTCAAACTAGTGGAAGGGACTTAAGGGTTTTGGCTCTAGCCGATTTCCTGCGGCTTAACACCTCGAGTTGACCAATATCGCATCGACCGAATCAATGGCTTCTCAACAAAGAAATGCACGGCCACACCAAAGACCAGTGCGGCAAGAATGGCAATGGGTCCTGCCACCGCAGCATAGTCCGTCCATTTCATTTTGACAAATGCGATGCCGACAAATGAAATCACCGTTTCGTGGCTAAGGTAAATGGAATAAGACGCATTTCCTAAAGTAAGCCCAACTCGCTGTGCAACGCTCCTACCATTTACGCAAGCCAAGGCCCCATAGACAATAACGCTGCAGATCAACGTAGTCAGCAGGTACATGGCTGCAATACTGACCGCGGTTGTATCGGCCGTAAAAGACTCGTTCATGTTTGGGTCGATTGTCGTTCGGATCCCAATCCGCGACGGCACGGCATATTCAAAACACAATAAGGCCATTGCAGCTGCAAGGACTGTAATGTTCCCAATGGGTGGACTGTGCCAGATGGGTTTTTTTCGGTAAACCCAACCTAAAAAGACTCCCGCGGCAAAACTGGTATTAGCTCGTGCGTGAAAGAAATTCGTAATCCATTCATTGTCCAATATTGGGATAGTGGTCTTGAGAAAAAGGGTAAGCGCCCACGTCAACCAGTAGGGATTTTGTCGCAAATCGGCTAGGCGGTCGCGTTCCGCTTTTCTTTCGCGGCGAGCATTCGCTTGGCTCGGTCGTATTGCTTGCGTTCCGCTTTGTCGCGGCGCTCATCGACACG
>JANLUJ010000837.1:0-2281 GCA_031363425.1 Pirellula sp. | reverse complement strand
CGTGTCGATGAGCGCCGCGACAAAGCGGAACGCAAGCAATACGACCGAGCCAAGCGAATGCTCGCCGCGAAAGAAAAGCGGAACGCGACCGCCTAGCCGATTTGCGACAAAATCCCTACTGGTTGACGTGGGCGCTTACGAACATCGGGTGATTGCTTGGATAAGCGGCAGGATCCGATGCAAGTGGACAGCCGTTAGTCACGTCCGTTCCTTTGGAGTTTGGAGGAAAGAAACCGCTAAAAGAGTTGCCACCCATCATTGGGCAAAGCAACGCGCCTCGAATGTCACGGTTCATACCGCCTGGAGCAGTAGAGCTGGTCCGTCCGTCCGCTTTGTCGTTGGCAAGCACTTCGCTAATCGCAACGGAATTCGAACTGCCATCGGTAATACCGCCAAAGCGAGTTCCCTTGCCAACCCCAAATCGATTTCCATAGGGGTACTTAACAATCCCCTCGACGGCTCCAAACATTCCACGTTTGGTTGAATCACCTCGCACCGTAGCATCTCGCATGAATTGGCCGCCGAAGCAGGCCGCATAGTTTGACTTATGCAAGTTCTCCAACGACAAATCATTGTATTGAACCTCCGTTTGAGGTGCACTTGGGCAAGACATGAATTTGCGAGCATACGTTTGCGTGTCGATCTCAGGCCGTCGCAACGGTGTACCATCAAGATTGTCCCAAGGGCAAGCCTCGTCGAGGTCGTTGGCAGACATGCCCAACTGAATTCGATCGTCTAGAGATTTCTCTTCAATATACGCGTTGACATGCATGACCCAACTTGGTCCGAAGGCAGAACCACCCGGGACCATACCGCCACCTTGAGAACCAGTAATAACAAAGGCGGGATAGTTCGAAGTGGAAGAAAACGGATTTACATTGTTCGGCGGCGTGGTCAAGGTCTCCGAGAAGCAAGTGTAGCCGGGTGGAAAGCTCCTGGTAGCGCTTTCCAAATTGATGCAAGCCAAGCCGAGTTGCTTGAGGTTATTTGAACACTGCATTCTACGGGCGGCCTCGCGAGCCGCTTGAACGGCTGGAAGCAACAGTCCGACTAAAATGCCGATGATTGCAATCACCACCAACAATTCGACCAATGTGAAGCCGCGTCTGGGGGCTGAAATAAGACGCATAGAACACCTCTATTTTGGGAAAATGAAAACTTCGAACTACCTCGTCATACGTTGGGAGAAGAATAGAGATCCATCTTGAGGACAAAGTGAACGAAAAGTTAAAGATTGGTTAAGTCACTTCTAGAATAAGCATTCCCAGGAATATAACCCGACCTAAACGTGCGCCGTTCGTGCTCGGCCACGTGGCGGACGCTGCCAGCGTCCGCACCTCGCGTCAAAACGGATACATGGATCAGATGGAATTTAATCTATGCACTGGGCTATTTCTGATGCAATCCTGGTTAGAATTGAGCCGACGCTAGCAGCGTCGGCCACGGACGGTCAATCAGACATGCAAAGGCAATAGTGCATGTTGAACAAATGGCAGAAAGAATTCCATTTCCGGAATTTCTAGGCAGCGATCGACGCCTCGATCGATCCAGCTGGCAATCTTCATCGCTTGATAGTGACATCGGTTATTCCCAAAGGTCATTCTCTCTGACGCGCTCATGAATCCACCGTCCGAAAGGACGCGACGCTGCGCGTTGGTGTTCAAAAAGCTAAAGTACTTAGGAATCACGGTAGCTAAGAAACGTTTAGCAAAGGGTTGTAGCCTAATGGTCTCAGCAACTTCTTTGCCAAAGTTCGCGACCAACCATTCATAGGTACCTGTTTCGTGAAGAGAGTCACTCGTCCAATCGCCCGCTTGCAGTGTTCCGCTGGCGAGGATTTGACATGGGCGAAACAGCAGTGCAGCTACGATTAAGGTCGTTTCTGCGTTTTCCGAAACCGCGTTGGCGGCCAATTGCCTGGCTTGAAAAAAGAGGTTGGAAACCGTCGAGTCCCAATGTTTATCTCCAGCTCGAAGTAACTCGAACAATTCAGCGGTCGTAGAGGAATGCGGTCCGATCCTAACAAAGTCTCGAGCCCTAATCGCAATCATAAACTTCTCCTTAAAATGAGCGCGTCGATGTGCTAGCTTTTGTGAGATCGTACTCCTCGGCGATGTTGGAATCGTGAAGAACAGGTTAGTGAGTTATGAATTTCGCTTCCGATGGGCTTAGACCGTTACGACAAGTTGGTTAGCCGATCCTGTTGTTCTCGTGCTCGAACTCCGCAAGCGCGACGGTGCCTGTCTTCGACTCGTGCTCAAAGAGGCGGGCGCGGCGAGGG
>JANLUJ010000836.1:0-3605 GCA_031363425.1 Pirellula sp. | reverse complement strand
CGTTTAACTCCTTATCCTTCTGTGAGGAGGACGTCATTCGACTCTTTGATCCCAGCGTCGGAGCGTTACGAAAAATGGCGATCAAACGCACTGGTCACCCAAACCGGAGAATGAAACGCCTCGCGTCATGCTCGGAGCAGCGTACGTGAGTTTGCGGTATAGTTTAGGAATGGATTTCTGCACCCCCGAGCGCAACCTCTGTGTTAACTCCGAGGCGGTCCAAAAACAGAGAGTTAGAGAGTTCGAAGCCGATTGTTTGGGGTTCCGAACGTAACGCTATGGTTGCGTTCGCGCTCCGAAAGT
Organism: Pirellula sp.; assembly: GCA_031363425.1. Lineage (GTDB taxonomy): Bacteria > Planctomycetota > Planctomycetia > Pirellulales > Pirellulaceae > JBKCUI01. The sequence continues at coordinate 3,302 of JANLUJ010000836.1, read as the reverse complement.
TCTCTCGCGAAACAGAGAATAAGACGGCAGAGTCCAACGATCGCGAAACCCTGCGAAATGAAATACTGGGTAGAAACGAAGAAAGCCGGGAATTGTTGCTCCCGGCTTCCTTTGTTAACTCCTGTGGCGGATAAATTCCGACTAAATTTCAGCTCCCCGGGCGCAACCCTCTTCGTAACAATACTCTCTTTTTGAAAATGGGATCGACCAATGAAAACACTGGGTTTGGTGAGTTCGAGACCCTTTCGGTCCCCTGCCAAACGATCGCAACCGCCTACGAACAAAGCATGTTCGGATTAACAGAAACATCGCGCTTTGCGTTAACTAAGTTGTCGTTTTTTTTGTCTCAAAAAAAGACGGACAGCGGAGTTAACAGCTGGCGCGAAGCAGAGACTCTACTAGGCTGATTCCGACACCACTCAATGAAGTTGATTTTTCGCTTGTTCGACCGTCGTTTAGAACTACTCTCAATCCTTCACCCGCAGTGCAAAAACCGCGCTCTGCCCATGATTTCCCAAGAAGTTCTACGATTTTACGATGGCCAGCTTTCGAAACATCTACACGTCTCTCATGCTCGTTATCGCTAGGTCGACGCAGAAGGAACTCGCCCGCCAAGTGAGCTATCTCAAGGCAGAAAACCAAATGCTTCGAAGTCGGCTGCCAGATAAGATTAGTCTAACTCAACGCGAAAAGAATCGCTTGGTCCGATTCGCAAAGAACCTTGGATCGGCGCTGAACGAACTGGCCACGATCGTTCACCCGGGGACCATTCGTAGATGGATTCGCGATGCATCAGCCAAAAAGTCGGCGCGCCAAAAAAAGGGAGGAAGGCCTCGAACCGCAGAACAGATCGAGAAGCTGATCCTGAAATTGGCAAAGGACAATGGCTGGGGATATACTCGAATTCTCGGCGAATTACGAAAGGTCGGTATCGTTTCGATCACTCGTAACACAGTCAAGGCCATTCTGAAACGCAACGGTTACGACATTGGTCCCAATCGCGGACCAGGAACTTGGGATGAATTCCTGAAGCGACATGCTAAAACCATGTGGCAATGCGATTTCTTCTCGAAGAAGATCGTTTCCAAAACGGGGCTTCGAGACATCTTCGTTCTGGTCTTTCTCAACGTCAAAACGCGGCAAGTTTACATCTCTCCTTCGACCTACAAACCAGACCAAGTGTGGATGATCGAGCAAGCCGAGGCGTTTATCAAGCACACTAAGGACAATACACTGCCATGCAAAATTGTGATGCATGACAACGACGGCAAGTACTCGAAACCATTTCTGGAAGTGTTCAAAAACGCCAGGATCAAGCCGCATCGTACCGCCATTCGATCACCGAACACGGTTGCCTTCGTCGAGCGATTCGTTCAAACAATAAAACAAGAATGCCTCGACCATTTTGTGGTATTTGGGCAAAAGCATATGGACGTCCTCTGCCGGGATTTCAAGGATCACTATCATCCGGAAAGACCCCACCAGGGCTTGGAAAACGAGTTGATTCAAAAACCGCCAACGAAGAGACGGAAGAAAACCAAACCTAATGTCAATACGATCCGTCTGAGCGACATTCGATGTGACGAGCGACTCGGCGGGCTATTAAAAAGCTACCGTCGGGTAGCGGCCTAACTCGTTCAACAACGATTTTCGACCATTGCTAACCATCGATGCGTCGAGCGTCCGCGCCCACAGTGTCATTTATTGACTGACCTGCAGCTCGAGTTCCTTTGATCGCATCGCCGTCTATGGCTTGCGTCGGAAATCCGGATCAAGAAATCGACGACTGCACTCGACATTAGTTTTGCACAGGGTGGTGGCGAAGTCAACCAAAGCCTTAACTTTCTCAGGCTGCAGCGGGGAGACCTACATGTTTTTGTTTTTCGACATTGGATATTGATGGTGTGATTCTCGATGGCGAGGCCCAAGTTGAACCGCTTCTTCGAGTCGGACAGTTCTACGGTGCCCTTGTCATGACGGCTTAGTTCTTAGACCGCAAGGAACCAATCTCTACTGCTTTTGCGATGATACTTGACCGGCCACTTTCGGTTTGCTCCCAAAACACGAATGCCGTTTTTCCGTTTACTGGCTCAGCCACAATTACGGCGTCTCGGGCATTGGCCGTAATTGAATACACTCGCTCATCCGGTGCACATTTCAAAAGTAGCTCACCACCACGTATCTTGGACCAAACGACGATAGGACCATCCTTTGTAGATGTAATCCAGGGCTGTTCGCCTAAACCTATGAGTTGCTCATCGGGCCCTTCATTAGTCGCTATAAAAATCTCACGACCGCGTCGCCACACCGTTGAGGCCGGGCCCTTAGCATCAATAGAAAGCATACCGCCATCCATTGGGCATGCGTTCAATTTCCAATGCCCGTTTCCCACCTGTCTCGAATTCATATTGATCTCGTCGCCATCTTGCGTCACTGTTGCCAGAAACATGTCGCGGTTGCCATCGAGTGAGTTGCGAAAAAGCACTTGGATGGTTTTGTCGTGAATTGCGATTGAAGGATGGCAGCATTCGCAAATGCTCTTTTCGGGAGAACTGTAGACGAGTTGATTTGGTGACCAGCTCGCTCCACCATCTAATGACTTTGACGCGTAAAGTTCCGTACGCTGGTTGCGAAGATCTAACCAAGTACACCACGCTTCGCCGGTGGCAGAAACCGTCATCGCATGCAATCCTTCCCTCGCTGAGGCATCTTTGTCGTTAACTTGAACAGGTCCGCTCCAGGTTTCGCCACGATTGTTCGATCGCCATGCGAGCACATCTCCGTCCCTCCCCTTGCCCTGTTTTCCGCCGATCGCAGTGATAATCAACGAGTCGCCATACGCGGTGATTCGAGGACCACGTCGCATTCCAAGCGAGAGATTTGAAACGCGACAAGCTACTGCAGGTTTACTGAAACTCCTTCCATTGTCTGTGGAAATGCAAAGAGAGACTTCTTCACCTGATCCGAACACCACGTAAACGGTTCCATCTGCGGCAACCGCCGCCTGAGGCTGTTTCGGTCCGTTTCCGTCCCCAGATGCAATGGAAATGGCGTCGTCAGCCCTCGTATTGCAGCTATGAAGTGAAAGCGTAACGCAAGATAAGAAAAGCAAAAAACGCAACATAAAAATTCAAACCAGGGCTATCGGGATGGCGACTAAGTCGTAAGCGCCCACGTCAACCAGTAGGGATTTTGTCGCAAATCGGCTAGGCGGTCGCGTTCCGCTTTTCTTTCGCGGCGAGCATTCGCTTGGCTCGGTCGTATTGCTTGCGTTCCGCTTTGTCGCGGCGCTCATCGACACG
>JANLUJ010000833.1:0-7547 GCA_031363425.1 Pirellula sp. | reverse complement strand
TTTGATTGCAGGTCTGTTCCTTAAGGAGGTCGGGACCATTGTTCTGTTCGGTTTAGTTTCCTTTTGGGCATTCCGCGAGTTCATAACGATGACGCCGACTAGACGAGGTGACCATCGGGCTTTGTTTTGGAGCTTGGTGGTATTCACTCCTTTGCAATACGTTTTGATCGGCTTGTCACCTTTAGGGATCAAGTACCGTAATGGCAATGTGATCGATTTTTATGAAATCTACAGCATCATGATTCCTGTGTATGCTTCATTGTTTATTCCTGCTCGGATCGCCATGGCGGGTGATCATAAACGTTTCCTCGAACGCTCGGCCCAGATCCAAGCCGGATTGATGATCTGTGTTTATTGCCTGTCGTTCGCGCCAGCCTTGCTCTATTTACAGCTTAAGACTGCAACGGGAGCTCCTTGGACGGGAAGCAACGCTGGTTTGCTCTTCTTCTTTGTCTTGATCACACAGATTTCAGATGTGTTTCAATGGGTCTGGGGACGGGTCGCAAACAAACGTGTTATTGCCAAGGATGTGAGCAGTTCGAGAACTTGGGAGGGGTTGGTTGGCGGTGCCCTATCAACTGGAATCGTTGGTGCCATCCTTTATTGGGTCACTCCCTATACACCCTGGGAGTCCGCCTTCATGGCCATCGTGGTTGCAGCTCTGGGATTTGCAGGGGGCATGACAATGAGCGCGATCAAGCGAGATCGAGGTGTGCACGACTACGGTACACTAGTGCGAGGTCACGCCGGTGTCTTGGATCGAATAGACACGCTCTGTTTCTCTGCCCCAATTTTTTATCATTTAACGCGATTCTTTTTTAGTTAGGCGATTCGATGGGGTTGATCGATACGCACGCGCATCTAGCGGACAAGTCGCTGTCCTATCAATTGGACGATGTGCTTGCGCGGGCGAAGAAGGCAGGCGTATCGCAAGTGATTTGCGTGGCCGTGGACTTAGAAACCTGCAACGAAGCCATCGCGATCGCGGAATCGAAAGAAGGTGTCTGGGCATCGGTTGGCATCCATCCCAACTACGCGCACCAAGCCTCAGAAAACGATTGGATCAAGATCATTGAATACTCGAATCGGCCTCGGGTTTGCGCCTTAGGGGAAACAGGTCTAGACCGCCATTGGGATGATTGCCCATTCGAAATCCAACAAGCGAATTTTGAAAAACATTGGCAACTAAGTCGAGAAACCAAGCTGCCACTTATTATTCACATGCGCGACTGCGAACCAGAAATGCTCGAGGCCTTGGGCAAGCAATCGGCTCATGGATTGCTTCGCGGGGTCATGCATTCGTTTGCGGGGAGCTCGGATACGGCCCAGCAATGCCTCTCACTCGGGTTGTTTATCAGCTTTGCAGGGATGATAACCTACAAAAAATCTGAGGAGCTTCGCAAAACCGCCAAGACCATACCGTTGGATCGTATTTTAGTGGAGACGGATTGCCCCTATTTGACCCCAGAACCGAATCGCTCTCGGCGTCCGAATGAGCCGTCATTCGTAGTTCATACCGCAAAATGCTTGGCGGAAACGATCGGAATTTCTGCAAAGGAACTAGCGGAAATCACAACACAAAACGCAAAACGTTTGTTTTGGCGAATGAATTCGTAACGACATTCATGTGGGATAGGCTTCCAGCCTGTCACAACGGGCCCAAGCTACGATAAACCAACTCCTGCCTCTCGCCTTGAGATTTTTCTTGTGATCCTGCTATAGTAGTTTACGGTCTAACGGAGTAGCGTTCACTCGATCGACAGTCTGAAAACTATCAATCGTAACTCGATAACTGAGTGAGGGAGGCGAATTTCCCCTCGCAACTAGCTGCCGCTCGCCTAATCGCGAATTCGACCAAAGTAAATTGAGCAGTCAAGAATCCAATGTCACTTCAAACGCAACCCTTCGCCGATTGGATCAAACCACCGATTGAAGACGCATGGTTTTTGACTGGCCCGACTGCGTCGGGAAAGAGTCGAGTCGCGTTGGATTTGGCAGAGAAAATAAATGCGGAAATCATTTCCGTAGACTCCATGGCCGTCTACCGCGGAATGGACATCGGTACTGCCAAGCCAACTTCCGACCAGAGAGATCGAATACCGCATCACTTGATCGACCTAGTCGAACCCACAAGCGAATATAGCGTTTCTCAATTTGTGGTCGATGCACACTCAAAAGCGGACGAGATCAGGGCCCGTGGAAAGAAAGTTCTTCTGGTCGGTGGCACGCCGCTCTACATCAAGACCTTGTTTTGCGGTATGTTCCTCGGCCCGCCAGCGGACTGGGATTTTCGATCAGCCGTAGAAGCGGACGTGGCCGAATTTGGAATAGATTGTCTTCGCAAACGTCTGGAGCAAGTCGATCCGCTTTCGGCTTTCAAAATCCTCGAAGGTGACGTTCGACGTATGACAAGAGCCCTGGAAGTCGCAAAGATTACCGGCCGGCCGCTCAGTCATTGGCAACACCAATTTGAACAGGTCCAGGGGCCGACAAACTGCAAATGTTTCGCTTTGGCTTGGGATCGATCCGAACTGCATAGTCGCGTCAATCAACGAGTCGACGGCATGTTCAGTCGCGGCTTGTTAGATGAAGTTAAGTCGTTGATCGGTAAATTTGGGACGTTAGGTAGGACGGCAGCTCAAGCCGTTGGCTACAAAGAGCCAATGAAATTTTTGAACGGTTCGGTCAATGAGAAAGAAATGGTCGAGCAAGTCAAAGCGCATACACGTCAATTTGTTCGCCGGCAGGAAATCTGGTTTCGATCCATGCCGGGTATCCAACGCATTCCAATCGCGAGCGATTCGGATCTCGACGGGGCCGCGACATGCATCGTGACGCAATTTTCATAGTAGAGCAGTTGTCTCAACGTTGTCTCAACCGCTCGGAAGCTAGTACACGGTCCGCACAACATCAGATCCGCATCCGACAATCTGCCGCTGATACTGCGATGGAAACGCAGGGCGGGAACAGTTGAGACAACATTGAGACAACTTTCTACTCTTTCCCTGCTCGAAGGTGTCATGTTTTCAGTCGGACGGCAGCTTGTTTGACCGTGGTCAAGCTCCTAAGGCAAAACGCTTCTTGAGAATTGCCCAATGATGAGCCACGTGACCCAACAAAATCGTGGCTTGCTTGTGAACAGTGACATCCTGCCCTAGTACTTGCCCCACATTCTGCCAAGCCGCATCCGGCAAGTTATCAAAAAACGCAATGGTCGATTGCCGAACAGCACTGAACTCCGCAGCCAGCCGCTCAATCGATAGCGCCATCGAGTAAGAACGCAACGAAAACTCATTCTCATCAAAGGGGACTAACGGCATCGAGCCTCCGCGAGCGATCCACAATGCCCGAAATGAAAAGACCCGCTCGCAGTCGGAAAGGTGGTTGACAACTTCTTTCAATGTCCAAGTAAAAGGGGCATGAAGCTGCAGGGATTCCGATTCGGAAATCGTATTCAACCAATGAGTTATCTCCAGCCCTTGCTCTCGCATCATGCTCGTCAAATCGGCAGTATCGTCGATGAGATCCGTGTACTTTTTGAAAAATGGCTCAGTCATTGCATTCGGTTTTGTTAGAATGTGAGGGTGCGTAATCCGCCTTTGTCTCGGGGTAAACGCGATAAATTATGGGAAAATCGACGCTTCTCGCTGATCAAACGATTTCTGCAAGGCGACCGGCAGACGGAAAAGTACCAGTAGCACGACGCGCGAGCTAGTGAATTGGAAGCTGGAATAACTAGCTTGCGCGTCGTGCTAGGTAGGGTTAAACCTGCCGGGGCATCGGCGATTGGCGAGGAGTGTCAAAAAATCGCTTTCCAATAAATCGATTCGTCCAACGAACTACATTCGAAAGATGCGTTAGTCTTTGTAGGCCTATCCTTCACTTTTTAAAATTCACGAAAAATGAAAAAACGAATCTGTACGTTGGCAACTGCTATTGTTGGACTCACTCTATGGTCTGGTTGCAATGTACCGCAGTTTTCTGCGAAGCGAGATTTCGAAAAGATCATACCGATCAATTCGCAAGTCGACGTAAATGTTCAAACATTCAACGGCAGCATTACCGTTACTCCGTGTGACCAATCGGAGATCCAAATGGTAGCACATGTAAAAGCGTACGGCTATTCCCAAGAGGAAGCGGACTCTGCGCTTGACGCACTGGTGCCAGAAATCGACACGACCACCTCTGCAATTACCATCGCCTGCAAAAAGCGAAACCAGATGCTGATGCACTCTGACTCAGTTAGTCTGGAACTAAAGGTACCAGCTAGTTGGCCTTTGCATCTTGCTACTTCCAATGGAGCAGTCTCTACGACCCAGAGTCGTGGGCCTGTAAACATAGCAACCTCTAACGGCAAAATCCATATCAAGGAGGCGGCCGGATCGCTTCAGCTTTCGACCAGCAACGGAAAGATCGTGGTTGAGAACTCAACCGGCAATATACAAGCGAGTTCGAGCAATGGGGCCGTACAACTGATCGGTTGCGCACTCGATGGGAAGTGCAAATTAGATACGAGCAACGGTGCCATCTCAGTGAGTCTGTCCGAGCGGAAATCGATTGCCATTGACGCAAGCACGTCGAACGGATCAATAAAATTCAATGAAGCAGACGTCGACCTTACGAAAAAATCAAAAAGCCATATTTCCGGTGTTCTGTTTGGTAAAGCAAATGGCATAGCCCCTGCTACGTCGCTTGAACTCGAAACCTCAAACGGCTCCATAACCATTGTGTCGGAAAAAGATTCGGCAGATCGAACGACGCCTTCGGAGGCAGCAACGAATTCAAATTAGCGATTCACGCCATGAGTACTTGAACATGGATACTATTCAAAATCGAACACCCGCTCGCAGAACGGTCGAGATTCCAACACAAGTCATGAAGGCTTTATCCGAGGGCTGCGTCGCAACAATGAACCATACGGAATGGTTGGCCTCAGATCGACAGAAACTGTTGGCCTCAGTCAGCAATCAATTTGACTTGAATAGCGCACTAGATTCAGACACCATTTGGACACCCGAGCTAAAGAATCAATCTGCCCTAAAACAGTCGTTCGCCATCGGTAGTTGGCTGTCCCGTCAGATCAAAATCGGTGACGACGCATGGCGATTGTTTTCCACCCACGAGAGCGACATAGTTCGCGAATGGGCAGCTATCGTCGTCGGATTAGCGGACCACATGACTTTTTCGCACAAACTTGCTTGGATTAAACCGTTTGCCGATGACGATCACTCCGGACTAAGAGAAATCGCATGGCTGGCCATGCGAGCAGAGGTCCTCCGAGACCCGGTTTCCGCAATCAAATGCTTGGTTCCATGGACTGGGAGTCGGCGCGAACGCTTACGCCGTTTCGCATCGGAAATCACGCGACCCTGTGGCGTGTGGACTTCACATGTCCCCATTCTTAAAGAACAACCTGAATTGGGTTTACCCATCATCGAACCTCTTAAAGCCGACGATTCAGCGTATGTCAAAAACTCAATCGGCAATTGGCTCAATGATGCGAGCAAGTCGAAACCAGAATGGGTTCGATCGATTGCAAATCGTTGGTTGGAAGAATCGGCGTCGCCGCATACTCAATACATCATCAAGCGTGCATTGCGAACACTCAAGCGATAGCGAAGGTGACGAGCTAGCTCAGGTTATCTTCTGGTGCATCCATTGCAGAGAACTACGGTTGTTTACCACTTCGTCCATAAGCATCCGATGCACCCGAGATTGTTATTCGTTCGGCAAGAGAAAGGTTTGAAAAATGCGTGGCTTGATGATTACATTTACTTTGGTAGTCAATGCGACCCTTCAGCTCGGGGTTGACGATAACCCCGCGCCGACCAAACAAGCCGAAGGCAAGCTGTTCCCTATAGAACTCGCATGCGGCATGAGTCACGTTTCACGGTACCAACGAGTTCAAAGCGGCGGTCCCCATGAGCGGCATCCATGACTTGCCCGGCATGTACGCAACGGGACAGGCCGACCAGGTAGCAACGGACGGACTGACTATGAGCATGGTGTACTTGGAGCAGCATCAGGGGCGAATGGGCAAACCGCTGTGGAGCGCCCCAAAGCGATACACGGACAACTCTCCGTACTTTCACGCTGACGAAATCCGCACACCTCTTTTGATTTTGCATGGCAGCGAGGATTCGAACTCCCCGGTTGGGGAGGCGGAGAAGCTGTTCAACTCACTTGTGCGGCTCGGCCGCACCTCCCAACTCGTGGTCTACCGGCGAGAGGGTCATGTGCCCGCGGAATGGTCGCAAAAAAAACCGAATCGACTCGACGAGCCGTACGCTCGACTTTTTGGATCGATATCTGAAGCCGACATCGGTGCGCGGCAAGTAGCGTGAAGGGATAAAGACGGACAACGCACGCAAGCCGAACAAAGCGTTGGCCCGGAGCCGCAGGTCAAGCCGGTTTTGAGACCCTAGATTCTTGGCGGCGGCCTGGTTACCGTCACACCCTTCGCCTTCTATGAATACTGGTTTGTCAACACGGAGGAAATAGTTTTTGTTAAACGCATAGTGGGTTCTTCGTCTGGCGGGCATTTTATGATCGACTCCCCGCGTGCTCTGTTTGCGAGATCTGAATCTACGTTGTCCGGTCGCGAAGACGCTTTTGCAATTGCGTCACCATCGATTCCAATTCTTCTGTTGATTGGCCGCTCAAGTTACTTTCGGAAGTTACCGAATCGCCAAGAAGTCCTTCATATATTTGGATACTTGCTTTAAGCTTACCGCGTTGCTCGCCGCGCTGCTCGCCTATTTCAATACCCTCTTGTCGCGCGTCGATCAAATTGGACTGGATGTCCAAACTGGCTTTCTCTCTTGCATCGTACATCTGCTTTTCCTCCGTTATCTCTCGAATTGCATTCAATTCACCCGTTGCTCGAAGAAACTCCAAACCGGGCAGTAATTCTTGCAGCTCCTCGACTGTATGCTCGCTCGAATTCTTGATCCAATACGCCCACTGCTCCAGGTTGCTCGCACTGCGCACGTCACTCAGACCACCATTGTACTTGGCTAGCTCGACCGTGTGAATCTCGATCGAATCCTCCAATACTCGTCCGCTCTCGCGATCTACCAGCCGAAACTGGTGATGAAGTTGAAGGTCATCCCATAAATTCCGCATCAGCAAACAGATCGAATAGGTTGCTTTGAGATCGCTATACCCTTGGCCAACTCGAAGCTGATCGGTGTAGGCCTCGCAAGCGAAAAAAACAGCCCGCTTCGCGAAACTGGATTGAACCACAATCTGGATTTCAACAATGAAGACACGACCAAGCTGATCGGTCGCCTTTACGTCAACGCAAACCAACTTGTCGGTCTCGAAGTCCTTGATTCCGAACGGATTGAGGTACTCGACGGAAACGACAGGATGGGGAAACCGCAGTACGGCGTTGAGCAGGCTGATCGTAAGCGCCCACGTCAACCAGTAGGGATTTTGTCGCAAATCGGCTAGGCGGTCGCGTTCCGCTTTTCTTTCGCGGCGAGCATTCGCTTGGCTCGGTCGTATTGCTTGCGTTCCGCTTTGTCGCGGCGCTCATCGACACG
>JANLUJ010000817.1:0-2164 GCA_031363425.1 Pirellula sp. | reverse complement strand
CAATTGCATAGGTGTAGTCGTATACATTCTCCACCTTCCGTCCAGCCAATTCGACGATGATGTCTTTGGCGAGTAGCCCAGCTTTGGCTGCCGGCGCATCTTTGGTAACACCAGACAACATGAGCCCTTTGATGTCCCCCTGCGAATAATCGGGAATCGTACCGAGATAGGCCGTCATCACTGCTCGGGCTTTTTGGCCCTCTGTCGGTTGTTGGTCATGGAATTCAGGAATCTCTTTGGAATTCGCAAGCGACCTGGCAACCAACCCCATCAGCTTGGCTGTCTTGGCAGCCCCCTCGTAGTTTAACAACTCCGGTGTATCTCGAGGTGTATGGTACTCCGTGTGCGAACCCGTAAAGGCAGACAGAATTGGGACCCCCCTTAGGAAAAAGGTACTCGCATCGGTAGGTAAGGCACAGTCATTTTGCAAGGTCACTGGCAAACCAACGACTGCATTTCGTTTTTCGATTTCCCGTGTCCAAAGAGGCGAAGAACCGATTCCCTGTAAAACAAGGTTTTCACGCAATCGCCCAACCATGTCGAGGTTTAGACATGCGACGACAGTGGGATAGAGGCTGTTTGCTTTTTCGCTCTTTGGGAGGTTCGGATAAAGCTCATAGAAATGATCCGCAAAATACGCGGAACCGAGTAGCCCGAGTTCTTCGCCGGACCAAGCAGCAAACAAAACGTCGTGTTTCATGTTTAGCTTTCCGGACCTCTTTTGCTGTGCCATCGACTGTGCAATTTCAAGCATCGCCGCAACGCCTGAAGCATTGTCGTCGGCACCGCGATGCATTCCTCGCCTTTCCTCGTCGCGAGCCATGCTATTGCCACCGCCGCCGGTTCCTAGGTGGTCGATATGCGCTCCGATAACAATCATCGATTTTCCCGGTTTGTCTCCAGCTTGCAAAAGCCCAAGCGTATTTAGTCCTTCACGCATGACCTTCTTGACATCAATGGATGCGCTAACTTGAACATCCGGCAATTCAAAGCCCATCATCATTTCGCCGCGATCGAGTTCTTTTTGTATGTCTGCTAGCTTCTCATCGCTCTTGGTAAACCACGTTTCCGCAACTGCGTCCGTTACGCTGATCGCAGCGATGCTGGTACCAGATAGGGAACCATCCATCTCGAGGGGAACTAATTGCTGGCGTACCTGGCTGGTTGGACCGCTTACGACAATAATTCCTTTTGCCCCTCGATCGCGCGCGGCCATCGCCTTGTATCGCAAGGAACTGAATCTCGCAAAATGCTGTCGGCGTTCCGGACTGACATCGGAAGGCATTTGCCTCAACATCATGACCCATTTGTTTTCTACATCCAGATGGACATAGGAATCGTAATCCTTTTGCCCTTGATCGGCAGGTGCGACGATTCCATAACCAGCGAATACAACCCCGGTCGGAGCAACTGTTCCCGAATTGGAGAAAGCCAAGGGTCGCCAGTCGGTGTCAACGGACCATGTTTTGTCCTTCGATGTCAACGCATTGCCATTGAGCAACTCCACACCCGCCGTAAATGGGAAGTTGTAAAAGTAGCTTCCATTGCTGCCAGCGGGTTCTAGTCCCAAGGAGGCCATATAGCCTGCAACGTACGAGGTGGCTAGTTTTTCACCAGCGGTACCAGTAAGCCGCCCTCCCAATTCCGGTCGACAAAGATAGTCCACATGTCGACCGATATCGCTTGCGCGGTAATCCGCATCATTGGCTTTGACCGATGCCAATGCTTCGGCTTTTGCCGATTCAATTTGGCTTAGCGATGGCGGCTTGACGGCACTTCCATCTACCTTCTCACTCGGCCCGCCCAATCCGAGCGATTCTCGAGCAGCCTTGTCATTCCACTCAGCAATAAAAATTTGCGATTTCTTGTTCGGCGTTCGATTCGAGGTCCAAGCCAATTCCTTGCCATCTGGAGTAAAGACCGGCAAACTATCAAAACCATCTGTAGTCGTAACACGCGTTGGCGTACGACTTCCGTTAATATCGACCATGTACAATTCGAAGTTTGCAAAGCCATTCACGTTAGTGCCGAAGATGAGATAGTCTCCGCTTGGATGATAGTAAGGCGCCCAACTCATCGCGCCGAGCGATGTTAATCGTTTGACATCGGTACCGTCGAGATTGGCTGTGTAAATTTCCGCCGTTGCACCGTCCTCGGAAAATCG
>JANLUJ010000816.1:0-11663 GCA_031363425.1 Pirellula sp. | reverse complement strand
CTGGACAAGCCAGCGGTATTATTTTTGGATGGGAGGGGTGTAGCGTTTAGTGAGAATCCCGTGCGTCTTTTGCCGCGATTCGTTCGGGCTGTTGCTACTTAATCGTCAACCGAATGTATCGAACGAATCGTTCCAGGACCGTTTTGGATTCCATTTGAAAGAACACTGAAGCGACTGCCCCTTTGATCTTGGTCTTGACGTCTCCTTGAGCTCCCAAGGTTACTTGGTAATGCGGAGATTCAGGCTGCAACAAACCTTTTTCGTTCCTGAGGGAAACGAGCATCGGGTCCCCGACGAGTTCCTGTGGTAGCTCCAAAACGGGATCTGGAGAAATGCGATCAACCTTGCTTCGAACAGAACGGGCTACGTCAGAATCGAGAATGCATTCTGCATTCATTCCGGTTCGCATCTCTTTGATGGCCGACTCGGCTACAAACGCCCGAAAAATGATTTTCTGTTTGGGAGTGAACCATCCTAAGAGAGTTCCTCGCTCTACCAAGCAGCCTAAATTGCTGCCATGCGTCGGATGTTTTGCCAAACGAAGGTCAATGGGTGACACGATCGATGGTCGAAGTACGATCGACGAGGGGATAAAATAACCATCTGTTGGCGCTCGTAGCACAAGTGCTTCGATCTCAGGAATCAGTATCGCTCTTTTGGACTCCAATTCTCTCAAAATTTCGAGCTGGGACGGGAGTTCGTAGGCGGAGGAAGAGTCGTTGATTGCATTCTTCTTGAGGATTTCGCATTTTGCAGTGAGAAGCGAAATTTCGTCATTCAACTCGCGCAGCTCCGATTTTTTTTCTGGACAATCCAGCTCCAGTACAATTCCCCCCTGATCGAACCGTGCATCGAGATTCTTAACCGATCGGATGGCCGCAGTTTGCGTTGCATAAACGGGCGATTTATTATCAAAGTCCAACACCCCACGTGCACGCACATAGTTCGGAATGGGGAATGTCACGGCCAAGTAAACGCCTAGGATGAACATGGCAACAAGAATCAGAAACCGCATCATTTTTATTGGTTGTGTGGTGAGAAACTCTGCGTATAGGCTAGTGGAAGCTCGGACGGAGGACACGATCAATCCAGCCGAGATGGTGGCTAACACGAAGACGGCAAACAATCCCAGTCCCAATGGAACCAAAGCAATCCAAACCAGCAAAGCAAGGAGAAAAAGAACGAGCAAACGATAAAGAGCTGAAATGATAGAAAACGAAGCTAACGCAAATACATTTCTATCGAAGTCGGCTGGATTTGGTTTGCGGCCGCCAAGCAGATTGACAAAAGTCTGCCACAATGCGGTTGAGCCCTGCTGCGCCAGGTTTGGTACCCCCCATATATCCGACAGGGCAAAGTACCCGTCATACTTAAAGCACGGATTCCCATTGATGAGTATCGTACCGAGCGAACACATCAGCATGGTGCTAGCTGCCAGCGTGTGTTCAAGCCCGTCGCGCGTGCTCAACCAGACCGCTGCCGCAAAACATGCGATCATCAGTTCAATATATATCCCAGCACCCGCTACGGCGGCACGTTGCCACTTGGAGGAAAGTTTCCAGCAATCGGTTGTGTCGCAATAAAGACAAGGGGTAAAGAATAGAAACAAAACTCCAATTTCCTTGCAGTCAGCTCCCCATCGAGCGCATGCAAGAACATGACCTAACTCATGCAATGACTTGATGAGAAGGAAGAGTACTAAAATCAAAGGCAAACGATCGCCTTGCATTCGCCTCACATCATAAAGTAGCTGCCCGGGATCGGCCAAAACCGAGCCCAAGACCAAGAATCCACACGATATCAATGAAACGAACAAAACCGTTGCCGTAATAGGATGAAAAAGAAGTTTGGCTAAAAGATGAAATAGCATTGAAAACCCAGATGGTTTCCAAATCGGCAAGCGTATTGACAACGGGCTAAATAGAACCTGCTTCCATAAACCGAATTGATTCCTCCCTGATACGAGTTGGTTTGATTCATATTGCTGCAAATTTTGTGGAAGCAACAGATGCGAGCTACTAAGTCTGTTGAAAAGGATTTGAAGCCACTGGATTGAAACTGGCTTGTTGGGGAAGTTCTTCTGCAAGCGGACCGCAATCTCCGAAGATGACCATTTGCCGCTGAGTAGCTTGGCTGCCCTATGCTCCACGTCACTGAAATAGTAGAAGGCACCACTAATTGGATCTCGCGCGACCCATCGCTTTCCGTTTTCGTACGAGACCCATTCGACATCAGGTCGAAAACGAAGGTGACGGTCATCTGCATTCATTGGATTCGACATGCTCATGGCAATCGACTAATAATGGTTGTCGGGCGGAGACCAGGACGTAGCCTTCCATCGGGATTGTCCACTTCTAGAAACACCCTGACCTGGGAATTCAGCGGGTTTGCCTCCGGACTTATGAATACAAGTTTCGCGGAGGTCTCGATGGGCGAAACGGTACTCTCAACCAAAACGCGTGCCGTCCTTCCAACCAGATCAGGCACAGCATCTATTGCGTTGATAAAACCCTCGATTCGAAGCTTGTCGATTTGAACAATTTTGAGCACCACGGTACCTGGCTCAACCCATTCGCCAATACGCTTCTCCATTGCGATGACGACGCCCTCGCATGGGGAAACAATCCGATGCCGTTGTGACAAATCTGCGCTCAGTTTGTACTCCATCTCCGCCAGCGACACCTCCAGCGCTGCCATGGCTTGCAGATGAACAGCTCGCTCCGACTCGAGGCCCGCTCTGTCAAACAGCAGTTTCAAGCGATCTACTTCGTTTAGCGGATAGACATCCTTAACTAGAGCATTCGCTTCGATTGCTCGTCGGTACTCATTTTCCGCAACAGCCCGATTCTTTTCTGCAAGCCTCTTATCAATATCGTTGGATCGCTTCTTCTCAGCAATGGCGATCGATAGCTTAGACTTCTCCATTTGAAGTCGAACGGCAGTATCGCGGACGCGCCCCAGTTCCTGATTTTGCTTAACCGAAGATCCTTCCTTGACGTTTAAGGCCACCACCATGCCTGAGACTTGAGCTGCAACCGAGGTTGACTCGATGGTTTTCAAAATGGCTCCCTCAATGTGAAGCTCAGTCGTGGGCTTGGTCTCCTTTGGCTCGTCCAAATCGGCAGTCTGCGCTTGCGCATCGTGCGAATTGACAAATACATGGATGCCAACAAAAATGGTGACTCGTAAAAAGTAGCCCGCAAACGATAGTTTTCGTAGTTCGAAGAAGCAAGCAGAGTACAAATTTAATTGCAACATGACGATTGATGGACCTAGTCTTTGTTATTGGCAAACAGCCAAACTCTTTTTTGTAACGCCTCGACCATGGGACGACACCAAACGAACCAAAGCGGTTGTTGGCCACAGTGAAAGTAAACGCGAGCATTTGCTCCCATGTGCGACTTCTTTGCTATTTCATTTTCAAGACTTGCTAACGCAAGTAGATAGCAACCAGTACCCTTGGGGTTCTCCATGGCGTTCGCAATGTGCCGGACTTCTGCGGTAAAGTGTTCTCCCGGCAGACTCTCAAAGACAAAAGATACCGATTGTGGCAACGCATTGTAATGTGCAAGTAGGTAGCCTGAGTCTCTATCGGCGACATGTATGTTTAGCTGCCAAGCTCCGTTCAGATCGGCGATGTTGAACAATGAATCGCCTCGGCGAAGCGGACGAGCTTCTAGTTCTTTCCGTAACTCCCTTGATACCACAACTCCCTCAATTGGCGAGTGGATTGCCAGTTTCGTGCGCTCTTGAGTTAGGAATGCCAGTTTTTCCTTGGATTGCCGTTCCTGCGTTTGGAGCAAGAGAATATCCGTCGAAATCCGTGTTTGAACCGCTAACGCGTCCGGGGCAGACGTGGATACTTGATTGATCGCAACCCTGAGTCCATTTCGTTTCTCCCCGATTGCACGTATCTGCCCAAGGACCTCCTCGATTTGAAGGTCGAGCGTGGGAGAGCGAAGTTTTGCAAGCGGTTGCCCGGCGACGACATTTTGCCCATCTTCTACAAACAGAGTATCGAGAAAGCCATCGATGCTTGCAAATATGGACCTGCGTTCGACGGGTTCAAGCAGTGCGTCTGCTTCAATAGTGAGTGTGGTTGGCGTGAACAAAAACCAAACCACAAGAACCGTTGCCATCAAAACGAACAATAGACGCGACAATCGAGCACCGACGCGGAACAATCCGCTCGTCGTCCCTTCGTTAGTCCAAGCCCTCGCAAATCGGGGCAACCGCATCCAACGTTGTTGTTGCTGCCAACCAGCGCAAACAATCGGAATGAAGTGAGTTATTGCGGGAAGCGATTCAAGCATCTCGTCTCGCGATGTCCATTCCAAGATAATCGCCGAAGTCCCAAGATTTCGCTGCTTGCCGTCCTCATGGAATTTCAATGCTAAGAGGTTATTGAAAGTTCCTTCGTGGGAAAGTCCAGAACCGGAATCCTTGGACGCGTCACTCTCCAATGGAGATGAAAGCAAAACGGGTTGGCTTTGCGACATGGCGAGTACGGCAAGCTTCTCGAGCGCGGATATATGCTTCGACCGACGATCTATGCTATCGATGCCACTCGTCGCTAGAATCCTCGCCGACCCTGCACGAATGGAACTTCCCTCCGCAATCGAGACGCGCGCTGCCGATAGAGTTGAAATCAGTTGGTTTACAATTAGTCCTGCAGCATGTGTTATGGATTCTGAGTTGGCGATTTTCTGCGTTAGACCATGGATTTCCGCCCATTTCGTGCCGAACAGTTGTTCGAGACGACTAAGTTGTCGAATTGCAAGAACTTCTGCAAAAGCTCGGCAAAGCGGGTTGAGCGATGCCAGTCCGCTTGGTGGCAAAGGCATTGAAAATGTTAAAAGGATGCTTCCGTTCGCAGGACTCCCAGCGTGGATTGGGATGCCAAACCAAGTCGGACTCTCGGCGGTAGAGGAAAGATATTCACTTTGTGGGCGAATACCACATTCGGCAATGAATGCATTCAAGCTGACATTCGAACCAGTTCCGTTTTGTGCAACGGTAATCCATCGATCCGGTTGGACTTGGAGAACGACTGACGCGGATTCTGCGTGGACAAGTAGGCGTAAACTGGATAGCAATTGGTCAAAGAATTGGCCGCTTGGAATACTGGATCTGGCTGCGTTCTCTAGTTCATCAAGCAACCGATCCGTTTCGTCTAATTGGAAAGCGTTCTTCATGCGTTAGTAGACCGAAGCAAGAGTGCAAATTGAAGAACCATTTCGGTGCAGGATCGGAATAACTCGTCGCTACCGTTTTTAGACAACATACTTTTACAGTGTCCAATGATTGGGTCAGTAGCTTGGCCGCCGCCCACTCTATAGTTTAGTTAGAAATCAGGCAATTCTTCCAGTTGGCCTCAAGCACAATTGGATTAGCGGCGTTTAGAATTTATTCCGTCTGCATAACCGTAATCTCCATATCAATCCTTCGAATTCCTAAATTGGGACGAAGCGATTTCCGACACCTATTGCATGTGGAAACTTTTGTTAAATCAAAATAATGCATTTGCTTTTTGATAGCTATAGTTTCGTGATTGCATTCTTGCTCGATAGGTTTTCTGATGTGCAAGTCGAAGATTTTTTTGGGATATAGCGCCGCGTTTTCCTTTGCCTTGAGCGGCTGCCAGTTGGGATCGTCGAAGCAGGCTGGGTTTAGACCAGCTGACGGCGTTGCTGCAAATGCCCCGATGACCCAACTACATGCGGCGGACGCAGTCGCAAGTGGAAACATGCCGTATTACGTCGAGGACAGCTCCCCGATTGATTTGGACGAAAGCGTTCTCACGCCTGACAGATTCCATTCGATGACATTGCAGGAATGTATCTCCCAAGCGCTTGGTTCGTCAAGGATTATGCGAGACTTAGGTGTGACGATCATTCGTTCACCACAGTCGGTCTCCACCAATTTGGATCCTGCGATCGTTTATACTGACCCACGAGTGGGTGAGGAAGCTGCTTTGAGCGCATTTGATGCGAACATGTTTGCATCGAGCTTCTATGAGAACAACGATCGCGGATTGAACAACCAATTTTTTGGAATCAACGGAAATTTTGTACAGGATCTCAGCACTTCGCAGGTCGGGATCAACAAGCGATCTGCAACCGGCGGCTTGTTCAGCGTTCGTGATGTGACTGTCTACGATCGAAACAACCAAACATCGAACAGATTCAATCCGTTCTCGTGGGAGAGTTATATTGAAGCTCAAATTCGGCAGCCACTCATGCAGGGCGCTGGCACTCAGTACAATCGCATCGCAGGGCCTGGAGCTCAACCAGGTCAAATGAATGGTGTCCTGCTCGCTCGCGTTCGAACCGACACGAACCTGGTCGAACTCGAACGAACCGTTCGAGACTTTGTTTCTGATATTGAAAACTCGTATTGGGATTTGTATTTCGCGTATAGGGACCTAGATGCTCGCATCGAAGTGCGACGAATTGCAGAGGAAACCTTACGTGGGCTGGCGGGAAACGACACTTCTGCTGGGAAAAAGGCGCAAGCTCAGGAGCAAGTGGATCGGTTCCAGTCGGAGGTCGTAGACTCGCTCAACGGTAGAGTGATCGATGGAACCCGGACAAACAATGGAAGCGTAGGCGGTTCCTTTCGTGGGTCAGGTGGAGTCCGAGTAAGCGAGCGAAAACTTAGGCTACTGACTGGGATGGCCATCAATGACGGGACCTTGATTCACCCATCGGATAAACCTTCGATCGCAAAGGTTCATTTCGATTGGAGCAGTTCAATCCACGAAGCTCTCACGCGTCGAGAAGAATTGCGCAAGCAGCGATGGATTGTCAAGCAACGCGAATTGGAATTGATAGGCCATCGCAATTTCCTAAAGCCTCAGTTGGACATGGTTAGCCAATATCGAATGCGGGGATTTGGCCAAGATCTTACGGGGTCTGGATCTGCCACGTCTAGTCTTGCGCGCGGACAATACCAAGAATGGCAGTTGGGTGTGGAATATCAAATGCCGGTTGGCTTCCGGCGCGCAAACGCCGCCGTCAAGAATTCGCAGTTAGCACTATGCCGCGAATCGGAGGTTCTGCGAGAACAGGAGAGATCCGTTCACTTTGGACTCAGCAATGCCATCAACGAATCCAAACGAGCTCATGAAAATCTATTGCTGCAGGAAAAGCGATTGACGAGCATTGTGCTGCAACTAAACGCGATCGACGCTAAGCAGGAACAAGGTGAAAAGGCGGAACTCGACGTGCGATTGGAAACGCACCGTCGTTTGCTTGATGCGCGATTGCGGTACTATCAGGCTGAAGTGGAATATGTTTTAGCTCTTCGCAATGTCAACGTGGAGAAAGGAACATTGCTTCCATACTGCAATGTCTGGATGAATGAGACAGCACCTTCAGAAGCCGCGGCGTCAGACGCTGTACGGCGCGTTGCCTTGCAAGACTATTCCGTCTCGCCACGAAGCCGAGATATGGTCGTTGGATCGCGTATCAGATAACACACCCTACACAAAACCAAATTCCTCAAGGACTGGCGCTAGGGTTGAGTTTACGCATGCATGCAAAGCGAATTCTAGTTGAGGGACAGCATACACGAACCCCATGATCGATTCTCCAAGAAGCAGGCCCACTTCGAAATCAGACAGAGATTCGCAAATGGAATGCAACTGTGACGGCCAATACCAAGGCAAAAAACCATTCGCCTCTGAAAACCCGTGCGCTTCGCGGATGGAAAGTTCTTGAAGTGCACCGCTGCCGTACTGGCTACTTCCAACGATCGCCAGCAAAATCCCATCGGTTCGTAGGAGGCGATTTGTGATGGATTGCTTATTACTATTAAGCCACTCCTCTTTGTCAACGATGACCGGTAGAAACGAAACGCTCGCAGGCAGTTGCGGACAAACCGGCAATCCCTTAAGTTCATCGGGTGTATCGAGCCCAATCTTTTTGAAGTGGGCTACTACCTTGATCTGTTCCGTCTTAGCTAAACCTACCAGGATCTCCCAAAAACCAATGTCAAAAGCTCGTGATGATTGTTGCCTGAGCCTGCGGATTGAAAGTGAATTCGACTTAGACTCTTCGTTTGACTGGAAATTATTATTACCAACATCGTTTTCGTACTTTCGCGGTTCAGTCGATTCGAAAATGGAATCGAACGGAGAGCCAAAGTGTCCTTCGGCACGTTTTTCAGGGGACGTGTAGTCTGAGTCTTTCGCATCTTCGAAGGTTTGTTTTGACTGGAACGAATGGTCTACCGACTCAAATGGGGATGAGACAAACGGCATTTTGACTTCGATTTGAGACTCGACGGGTTCGTCGTTGACTTGCTCCTTAGGCATTTCGACTGCCGGTTCGATGGGTGAATAAACTCCAAAGCTAGACCCAATTGGCGAAGATAACGGATTGTTGCTAGGCTCACTGGTTGGGACTTCGGGCTCTCGTTGTTCTTCAGGAAGTTCTTCCAATCGAACCAAAAACTCCGTTTTGCCTGCGCGGATCAAATCACCCGATTTGAGGTTGGCTTCCGCTATCGATACACTGTTCAACCAAGTCTTGTTACGACTGTTCTTATCGCGAATTACTGCGTAGTCACCAAAATTCTGAACCTCAAAGTGAACTCCGGTCATGTAATTGTCGTCGGTAACAAAATACGAAGAGCTCGTCCTGCCAACGGTTCGTATCTCTCCAACCGGCACGATGAGCGTACTTCCGGAAAGTGGACCAGCTTTAACCGTCAAGACTAAATTGAAGTGATTCGATCCCAAATGAGTTGCTGCGAAAATCTAGAAAACAAACACGTAGATTGGCGTAGAGAAACAGTTTTCTCAGAACGCAATAATAACCCAGCATCGGAGTCCGCACCAACGAAGTGCCTTCATTTGCCCAGACTTTGCAATTAGGAGTTCTTTAAACTGGGTAGGATAATTCATCTACAACCGTATTGCGCTTCACTTCTGGTCCGGAACGGTCGATTTCATCTAAGAATTTGCAGTAGACTTGTGGTGAATAGAATGGCATTTGTCCGATAAAACGAATGTTCTGTTCGTTCTAAACAATCCACGGATGGGTAGTAGTATGGTTTCGTTGCTCAAAGGATCGCATAAAGCAATTTTCCACGTCCTTCTCGTGGCACTCTTGAGCGAGCATCTACTAGGGCAAGCTCCCCTGGTGGTTCAAAAAATCGAGCCCGCGAACCCAAGTGGCTCTGGTCCGCTTCAACCTCTAGCACCGCCAGCGCTGTCCGCTAGATCGGGAACATCTGCGTCAATTACTCTTCAAAGTTTTCAGACTGGAGGCACTGCACAAAAGATCGAGATGGCCCAATCACCAGTCAAAGTCAAACCAATAATCCCGGCCAGGAAGAACGAATCGGATGTAAAAAAGGGAAAGCTGGATGTTGCTCAAATGATCCACGCTCCGACAGATCACGTTCAAGTATTTTCTCAATTGAATATTGACCGAAGCTTTTTGAGCGAGGCGATGCCAGCTCCTGCGATTCGAAGCTATCAAGCAGATTCCCAGGGTGGATTTGATTGGACACCTAGCGGGTACTGTTGGCAAAGTCCTGCATTCTGCTTTTCACCATTGTACTTCGAGCAACCCAACCTCGAACGATATGGACAAGGCAAAGGTCCGATCTTAGACCCAGCTCTATCGGCTGGCTACTTCTTCGGCCAAGTGACGGTATTGCCCATTCGAGCATTGTGGCAGCCGCCATGGACGAAAAGTTGCACTCTTGGACATCATCGCCCAGGCGATTGTGCTCCGATCCAGCGCCGCCCAACTATCCATAACCAAGAAATTAACTCAAATGCAAGCACGCCCGTCGTTGTTAAGATCTCGGAATAGAAACACAGTCCTCATTGTCTAACGTTTCGTCAGAATGGTGCCAGCAGGACAATTTCTGGGAGTAGATCTTTCTAGCCGCCAAGTCCAAGCGGGCCTTGCAACAATCCGGTAGCCAAAGCACTGCTGCTGTATCTCGGTGATCGATGGCCGCGTCGTACTACTCCCTTTGATGAAGTCCAATTGGAAGTGGCCGACATCCTCGAAGGCGCTGGCTTCGATTCGCATCGCGACCCAGTCGAATTCCATAAAAACTTAGATACAGTCGCGTTAGAATGCTATCCCAAGATTTTCGTTCGCGCTTATTCAGGTTCGCCGCACATGCCCGAAGCCCCAGTCACGGAACCGGAACGAATTCGCGAGTTATTGTCTCGCACTATTGAACCGACCCTTCACCATTTAGCAAACGCTGCATTGTTGATAGAATGATTATTTCGGCACCAGTGGAAACATTATGCACAATGAGCTAACCGAACATGTCATTAAGGCTTCAAACCGAGCTCTTACTCCAGAGGCTGAGCTTTTTCTATGCGACGCAAGGCTTATGGCGAAGTCGGTGAATTGCTTTGATTTCGTTCCGAGCAACTATGAGAATGCTTGGCGAATTCTCGACACTCTTCCAAGGGGACTTTTCTGCGAATGGGGTAGCGGTTTAGGTGCCGTCACAGGCCTGGCGGAGATGCTTGGGTTCGTTGCCTGCGGAATAGAGCAAGACCACGATTTGTGTCTTCGCTCCCGCGACTTGTTCTTCGCACATGGACTAAACGCAACCATTTACCAAGGAAGCTACTTTGAATCGGAGGTACGAGCAGACATCTACTTTGTCTATTGTTGGCCCAGCATTTTCCAATCAACGGAAGAACATTTCAAAAAAATCGCAATCCCAACATCCCGATTGCTAATCTGCCATGGCCAAGACGACACCCGAGTCAAAAGCTTAGCTTCCGAAACCTAGTTTAGCCCAGACGAAAGCGAACGCAGTCGTCTGGTAACCAGTTCGACCAATCTCCCAACAATTTTTTGCACACCTTGAAGTCCGTGTGAGAATAATTGCGAAATCCTACGCAACTATTTGGAAAGTCCTACGAGAACTTGGTTGTAGACGAAACAGGGATTTTTAAACAACTAACTGGAATCAGGGACAGATCATGTCAGCTTACATCAAATTCGATGGTATCGACGGCGAATCCAAAGCAAAAGGCCACGAAAAGTGGACCGACTTGGAAAGCTTTTCGCAAGTGATTCACAAGGCAGGTAGTGGTGCAACCGGTGCGGCACGTCGTCGGGGTACTATTCTTCACGAAGACTTGCAATGCTCGAAGCTCTTGGACAAATCCGGTCCTAAAATCGCAGAAGCGGTCTGCCTCGGAAAGGTTTTTCCAAAGGTTGAAATCCATTGCAAGTCGAGTGCTGTCAACTCAGGTCGCGAAACGTTCTACAAGTACGAATTGAAAAACGTGATGGTATGTTCCTATTCGGTGTCTGGCGGAAGCCAAGACAAGCCGCATGAGAGCTTCAGCTTGAATTTCGAAGAAATCAAAGTGACCTACACTGAGATGAGCGAAAAGGGCGAGAAGAAGGGCGACGTTGCCTACGGATGGAAGGTCGAAGAAGGCGTAAAAGCTTAGTTATCTTCGTGGCAGATTTTCGTGACTGACGCTGCTACTAGCGTCAGAAATGGCACCAAGCTTAACACCGTGACTTGCCGCGGTGGTAACGCTATCTGGAAACCAGAAGAAGCGGAACTGTCCATGCCTCAAAGTACCTCGTAACGGTAGATCTGCATGGAAATGGCAGCCAAAAAGTGAGCCAGCGCGGCAGCCAAAAAGTGAGTTTTGG
>JANLUJ010000781.1:0-3696 GCA_031363425.1 Pirellula sp. | reverse complement strand
AACCAATCAGAATCAGATTCTGAACAAATAGGCCTGGACGTGAGAAAGACGCTTGATAGTCGTATCGTCTTAACCCTACAATTGTCAACGAATGCAGAACAAAAAATTGCAGCCAAGTGCTCGGTCGGCCGTTTTGACTTGCGTTAAGTCACTTGCTCGCACTGGCTGAATTTGAGCGTTCTCTTGGTAGAGATTCGCGATGCGTTTGCATTGCATGCTTGCTCATTTGAGACCGGGCTAGTTTGCAAATGTGGCTAGGTCATTGGTCGTCACCGCGAATTATGATGGCGACCGCAATTCACTTCGATCGGGCAATTACTCCAGCATTGGATTCGATCTGTTATAGCTGGCTTGTTGACTTGCTTAGCTGATGGAGACGTTACTACTTGGCGCATGCGACGGGGATAGAATCGCAGTCTGGCATGCTGGCCAGTCCGGGATGGATTCGGTTGCCCTTAACCATCCCTACGTTTTTTGATTCGGGTTGATGATTCCTGGCGTGGTTGTTGTTATCATGATCGACGGTTGTTGTTATCATGATCGACGGTTGGACGCGTAGTCTGACTTGGCTTGAGAGGCAAATCGCGTCTGTACGTTGGACAGTGTGTCACCTTCGGGTCAGAACCGTTAATAAGAGAACAAAGGGATGCAGCTAAGCCCTCGTTCGACCGGCCCTTTTTTGCGCCATTGTGACTTGCTCGGGCATAGCTGATCCCAGTCGTTCGTCCTTTTGAGCTGTCCATCGATGACGACACTCCCAACCGAAGATGACTTTGACCCATGGGGTGGCAATTTAGATGCTCAATGGGCGTGGAGGAATTTTGGTGGGCTTACACTTGACGCTGCCATAAAGAAGTTTCCTGAAAAAGCAGAATGCTACCAAGAGGACTTCATGTCCATGGGAAGCCGAGCTTTCTCCTTCTATTTTCCCGTTATCGAAACGTACTTAATCGATACTCCGGTTGAATATGAAGGCTGGGATCGCTGTGCTTGGATTCTTGCGCATGCCATAAAAGGTCAATTGCAGTGTGAGACGAAATCTGTTGTGCTACACTTGCTTCCGCGAATCCGCAATCTGATACAATTTGTCCGTCAGAACATTGCACGCTTCGATGATGACGCAGCGGAACAGTCCAGGATACTCCTGGCCTGGACTGAACTCGACGAGGTTGTCCGTCAATGCGAATGATTCAGGACGAACAAACCGTTGCAGCCAAGCGGCGGGTCGACCTAGTCCTGATGGAAACTTTACTTGCCGCCGCTGGCTGAACGGCGGCGTTCGTCCTTGAAGGCATGCGCAAAATGACACGGCAATACGCATACTTTCAGGTCACAGGATGTGGCGATCCGGACGTCGTCACGAAAGCAGTGGGGGTCGATCCATCCAGGAGTCACTCTTCAACAGAAATCAATCCTAAAAACAAATGCCCTTGGGGTGTCATGAAATGGCGTTTGGACAGTAGCGAGCCTGACGATTCGTCTG
The DNA here is from genome assembly GCA_031363425.1 of Pirellula sp. GTDB lineage: Bacteria > Planctomycetota > Planctomycetia > Pirellulales > Pirellulaceae > JBKCUI01. Next base: position 2,213 of record JANLUJ010000781.1, on the reverse strand, counting down.
TCCAACAACATGTTGATTCCATATTGCTTTGGCTCAATCGACGACCAAGTGCTATCAAAGAGCTTTGCGATGACTATGATTTGACTCTCCACATTGCCTGTTGGGCGTCGGATTCATTTGGAATGCACTTGACGCGTGACCAGACTCGTCTGCTAGGGCGACTTGGGATCGCAATCGACTATGATGGGTATGTTGTTGGCGATGCGGAGATAGAAAGCAAACAGTAATCGGACGAACAAAGCGATGGACCGAAGTCGCGGGTCAGCCGATTTTTGATGGAATCATTTTTTGCCGCGACATCGGTCATCGCGGGCGTTCGTTGAATGAAATGAGAAACCGATTGGCTGATTCAGTTGATGCGACTTTCATGATCGGACGTGCTGAATACATCCGTGCTATTCGCCGCCACTATCACTCGCAGCTCAGAGTAACTCGCGACATTGCTGGTGGACTTATCGCCATTACCGGAGGCCTGTATTTGCTCCTTGCGTCCGAACAAGCTGCAATGGCATGGATTTTGATCACAGCCGGTACGACTCTATTGGCACTGGTTGGATATGCACTATTTCTATTGCCCTCAATGCTTTACCGCTCGCAACCAAAGCTACAATCCGAGTACAGGCTTCACTTTGCAGACAACGGAATTGGATTCCAGACGACCGACATTGATGCCCAACTGCAATGGACTATGTACCATTCATGGCTATGCGACGACGAATTCTATATACTTTATCATGGAACAAGGGACCTTTCGGTCATACCGCGACGATCGCTAACCGACGAAGAAAATGAACGATTCACCGCTTTACTCCAACGGAATATCGGTCCAGGTCGCAACAAGTAGCAACGCGGAAGATCAACGAACAATCCATTGCATCGAAGTGGCGGATCGGCCGCCTCGACTTTTAGAAACTTTACTTGCCGCCACTCGATGAATGGTGGCGTTCCATCAGCAGGCAAGACGATGACGTACTCCATACGATCTCTGTTGGTTCTCACAATTGCAGTCGCATGCTGGATCGCGTTGGCGTTGCAGTTGCGAGCCCTTGCAATTCTGATTCTTCCAATTGCAGCAAGCTTCGCAAGCGTGTATGCGATTTGTTTCTCCGGCAGGAATCGCAATTTCCGACCAATCTTCGCTTCAATTGCGATACTTTCATTGATTGCCAGCTATGTCGCTTTGCTGGGGCCATTCTATTTTTTTTTTGTGAGTTTGGATCCTGCAGAACTGTCGTTTCTTGGCAATTCCATTTGTTTGTTGTTTGATCCATTGATGGATATTTTGCCTCTGCATGCACCTAAACTTTGGGACCTAATTTATAACCAGTATTTGCTTGAGTGGATCGAGTATAGACGTCATGTTTTCCAGAACACGGAACCGTATTGGCCGTATCGAATTCTGTAAAGCCGTTTAGATTGCTGAGAGCGATCAGGTCGAAGTCAGACTAGAATTTCTAGTGGATAAGATGGAACAAAACATTGCACCCAAGTGGCCGGTTGTTGGCCCTTGATTTTAGAGACTTTACTTTCGGCCACTGGGTGAATGTGGTCGTTCTGCCCTCAACCAAAAGGAACCGTGAAATGAAACGCTTCATTGCTACCATTAGTGTAGTGGCCGGCTTAGGCTGGCCTCTACTTTCGCGCAGGACACGGACTACTTCAAGACGCAGGGTCAAGTCATGGAGTGCAGTCCGCCGAAGTTCTTACTTGTGTCCGATGTTGACATGGAGGCAAAAACACTTACCGGAATGTCTACGATTGAACGGCGCGATCCGCAACCCGCTGTTGTTGCATTCCACCGGACATTTAAGCGTCCGATATCAAGGTAACGAATGCTAGACGTACGATGGTCGATGATGCCGACCTCGCCAAGCTCAAAGGAAAGCTAGTTGTGCTCTATGACGGCAAGGAACCACTAAGTGCTGCTTACATGGGTTTGTTTCGAGAAGATGCAATTGTCATCTCCTTCGTGCCCGCAAAGTAGTGATAGGCAGAACCAAGCGATGGACCGAAGTCGCGGGTCGGCTGCCAATCAATGGAGACTTTTCGTCCGCGACATCGGTCATCGCGGACGTTCCTCCTAGACTACGACAACTCCAACAATCTAAGGATTCAAACGATGCCGTCGAACAGTCAACAATGCCCGAAATGCAATGGGCAAATGGAGCAAGGATTTGTACTCGACAATACTTACGGTCTCCGCATTGTAAGCC
>JANLUJ010000776.1:0-8047 GCA_031363425.1 Pirellula sp. | reverse complement strand
ACGGCCAACGATTGGCAGTCGATTCGCCGGCTGCATCAAATACTCGACGAATCGGTCGATGTAACGCCATTGGGTACCGTTGTTCGAAACACGCGATCGGTCAACACGGCACCTCAGCCTGAACCAATTTCGGTCGCCACCGATATGGAGGTCAAGCTGACCGAGGCAACTTTATCAAAATCGACAACGCCACTTGGACTGTGGTTGGATGAACTGACAGAGCGAATGCATTTGTTGGGGAAAGGGGCCGAACAGGATTCGCAATCCAAAGTCGATGTAGCGCCGTTTCGCCAGGAGCTTTTGGATCGACCGTTGAAGGACTTCTCGCATCCTGAGGATATCGGTCGAGCCATGTACCTAATGAATTTCTTGGTTACACCTGACTGCGATCGAGCCAAAGTTTGGAAATGGGGAAATACTTTGGTCTCCTCGAACCAAGAGGTCGCGTATTTGATTTCGTTGCTGGCCCGACTAGGAATGACAATCAGCATGCTTGATCGGTTGACTGCCGAATTGCAGTTCGACGATCTCGATGATTTAGACGACTTCGATGACGAATCCATCAGGGAACGCGATTTGCCACCGACATCGATTAGCAACGATCGACTTGAGCAGCTTGTTCGAAAATCTTTGCAAATGGAAGCGACAGGAGTCAACAACAACTTTCGCGCCGCGGAGGTTTTCGAGTACATCGGAAACTCAGGTGAAGCCGAACGGTGTTATGCAAGAGCGTTTAAGTTGGACCGAACTCGCGATGATGCAGCCCTTGCTCTTTCGAGAATTTATTCGGAGACCGATCGATTGCAAGATGCGTTGTACGTACTAGATCTTTGCATTCGTGAGGGAGGGGACTCCGGTGAGCTCCTATTCGAAGCCGCTTTGAAAGCCCATGCGCTGACACAGCATGAATTGCAAGTGAGTTTCTTGCAGAAATTACACGAACGCCATTCACCGGGCCCTTGGACAAATTACTATCTCAGCTCCGGGTTGCTTGAACTCAAACGACCACAAGAAGCGATGGAGGCCATCGATCGCGAGGTTGCCTTGTTTCAATCAAGCGGACTGCATATCGATTCGGTGAGAGCAGCTGCTCATGCTCAGCTTGGCCAATCCGAAGCGGCGGCCAAGTTCATCGAGGTCGCGCTTGCTCGCCCCCTTTCGAAGATAAACGATTTGACTCTTAGCGGAGTCTCGGGGGCGTTCGAAAGGCTTATTACCGCTGCGAAAATGTGCCCGGAAGAACGTTCGCTTCAAATGCGAGTCGAACAAAAAATGCTCGTGGCAGGAATTGCCACCGAGAGCTTTTTTGAACAGGTGCGAGCCGACGAAAAACCCTGCGACTTATTTTTGTATCAGTGTTATCTTTCCCAACCTCTTGACGATGCCTGGTCGGAATCCGAGGGATGCATGCCTGATCAAGCCGAATGGGAAAACTACATCGCTCAGTGGGGGGTGTTGGCCCGTGATTCCGCCGAGGCCGAAGAGGTGGCATTGAAGTGGCAAGCCAAATGCTATCCGCTCGATGCGACACTCGTCGATATGGATGGTTCTAACGAGACACTTCATGATCGTCCAGGCGTCGCGTTTCAGGGCCCGCGATTCCCCGAACACGAAAGCATGTTGGATGATGACCAAGAGGATAACGACGACGATCGGGAATTTTAGCCAATTCAATCAACAACCCTGACGGTTTGAAAGTCGGCATCCACGGCGCTGATCGGGCATCTTGCGCGTTTTACCGCAGCCAACAGCTCAACCGCCAGTGCGGCCTGAACCCTCGCCTGTTCGACTCGACCTCCGCACAAGTGCAATACGGCAGCTTGACTAAGTCCTGACAATATCTTGTGTGTGGATTGAACCACGATATCGGCTCCGACATTTTCCGCCGCAATTGGATAACCCTGGCCGAAGCGAAAATGCGGACCGTGCGCTTCATCAGCAATCAAGAGCTTCTCGTTGCACTTGCAAACCATGGCGATCGCAGTGAAGTCAGCAACTGTTCCGAAGTACGTTGGATTAAGTACGAATAGGGCTTTGGCTTTGGAGTGTTCTATAATCGCTTGCTCGACAGAGCTGACCGTCAAACCGTGGCTGATTCCAAATCTCGAATCCCATTGCGGTAAGATCCACCTCGGCATTGCGCCCGAGTGAATAATGCCTGCAATCACCGATTTATGTGCGTTTCTTTGTACCAGGACCGTGTCATTCGGTCCAGCAACGGCCATTACCGCAGCCATATTTCCAAGACTTGACCCGCCCACCATCAAAAAACTTTTGTCAACTCCATACGCATCGGCCACCAACTCTTCCGCTTCACGGATCGGTCCAGTTGGGCAATGGAGAGTATCCGTATCGGGCAAGTTGTTCAGATCATATGTTCCTAGTGTCCTGTCTAGTTCAGGCGGTAAACTCCTGCCTCCTTTGTGGCCAGGGCAATAGAACGGTGCGACCAAACGCTGACGAAAGTTCTCGATGTTTTCAAATAGAGGCGCACGGGCATGATCGCAACTCAAGGCGGTTGTTGGTTGGAGTTCGTTTAGAAGCATGTTAGGAGACCGGAGTATGATTGTTAGAGAATTGAAGCGCGCGACGAATTGCTTCTGCCAAGATGTCCAGTCCTTCAAGCAAGTGTTCCTTTGCTATATTTAGCGGCGGCAAAATTTTTAAGGTCGAATCATCACGTCCACACCGTTCGATGATGAGGCCATGTTCGAAGCAGCGTCGTGACACGCTTTTTGCCAGTTCGCTCGAACCGACTTTAGAGAGGTCAACACCCCAAATCAGACCAAGTCCTCTTATTTCGATAGCCGAGTTTATCGAACCAATTCGTTGACGCAAGAAATTTTCAACCATTTGCGAGAGTTCATCGATTTGGTCGATGAACGAATTGTCCTTCCATAGCTGTAGAGCTGCGGTGGCTGCAACAAATGCCAGTTGATTTCCGCGAAAAGTGCCGGTGTGTTGGCCCGGTTTCCAACAGTCGAGTGACCTTCGCATCAATACCAGCGACATGGGCAATCCGTAACCGCCGATGGATTTGGATAGACAAACAATATCGGGTACGATTCCGGCTCGTTCAAATGAAAAGAAGGAACCGGTCCTTCCGCAGCCTGCTTGTACGTCGTCTACTATCAGCAAAATACCAAAGTCGTCGCACAATTGTCTCAAACTCTTGAGCCACTCCGTCGGTGCTACAAAGATCCCACCTTCCGCTTGGACTGTCTCGAGGATGATTGCGGCGGGCAATTCAACCCCTGAACTTGAATCGCGGAACCAGGATTGCAAGAGTTCCAACCCATTGGTGACTGCAAAGGGACCCACGGGATATGGACAGCGTACAACAAAGGGGAGTGGCACGCCGGCTTCCGCTCGGTGTTCTTGATTTCCGGTAACTGCCAAGCAGCCCGTTGTCATTCCATGCCAACCTCCGGTGAAGGAAACAACATTGGTTCGTCCAGTGGCCATGCGCGCCAATTTCAAAGCGGCTTCAATCGAATTTGCGCCGGTTGGACCACAAAATTGAACCTTGTAGTCAAGTCCACGTGGTATCAGGATATGCGTTTGAAACGCTTCCAAGAATTTGCGTTTTGGTACCGTGAACAGGTCCAACCCTTGCATGATGCCCTCGTCCTGAAGGTATTCAATGAGATGATGCCGAATGAATTCGGGATTATGACCGTAGTTGAGTGCCCCGGCGCCGGCAAGAAAATCGATGTAACTTCGACCTAGCTGCAAGCACAAGCAAGATCGAAAGTACGCCCCAGCCTTTTTTTGAAAAACCGTTTGATTTTGTCGAAGCTAAATTGGCGCCAACATCAAGTATTCCCGCCAATACAGCGTATGCAAAAGCAATATCAGGCATTGGAGGATCCCTCTCGAAGCTCAACAGAGATTTCGCAACAGCTTGTATGCACTTCGCCAGCGTTGACCATGAGTATGCCCGTAACGGCCATCGCAAGTCCGAACCATTCGCGAATCGTGAGCACATATTGGAAAACAAAAGCTGAGACTAACGTGATCAGCGCGATTCCGGACCCTTCCCATATTGCATAAGCGACCCCAATCGAGATCGTCCTAACCGCTTTGGAGAGAAAAATGTAGGAGAGTGCAATCTACAGATACAGAACAACGTAACCAGCTACATATCCTCTCGACGCCGTTGCTTTCATCACAGTCAGCCCAATCACTTCGGATGCAATTGCTAGTATTAGATACAGCCAGGCGAAGCAGAGTGGCCTAACTCGTGAAAAGTATCCGAATGAAATGGGGGATTTCAAGAAGGCTAACGTGGTTGATTTCATACTCTTGAGTCAATTCGTAGGTGGTTCGACGCATGGCGAAGCCATCCGTAAGAAACGTTCCGAAAACGTTCCGACGAGGATTCACAAGATTACTTTCTCGTGTGCGTCTTACCAATCAATGCGTTATTACCGGCCAAAGCGCTTCATCAAATCAGAAAAAATCTAACTAAAATTGTGGTCAAGTGCGTATTCAAGCCCAATCCAGTTTGGAACGAAACCCGTGAACTTCTGCTGCAGCGTTCTGCTCGTGATTCGCAAATGGGCAACGACGACTACCATGCAACACGTTCGAAGTGAAACATGAACTTCCTGAGTTAGGTATACTTAGCAGATCGTTCACTAGATTTGGGTCTTCTCCATTGAGGTTGGAATGCCACTATACGAGTACGAATGCAAGGACTGCAAAACAGAGTCCGAAATCCTGGTCAACAGTCAAAGCGCTAAGCCGGATTGCCCCAAATGCGGTTCAAAAAAACTTTCGAAATTGTTAAGCGTCATTGGTTCTCCCGTGATAGGTACCGGTTCAAATTCAAAGGGCCGTGCAGTAGAGCCCGGTGAATGTGGGCGAAGCCAGTGCGCTAGCGGTGGATGTATGTTCGGAAACTAGGTAATCCTATGCGCGGGTCAGTTAAGTTGGTTTGTCTTTGCTTGCTTTTGGTTCAGCTTGTCGGCTGCAGGGGCTGTACGCCACCAAAAACGGCCAAGGAAGTTGCCGAAGAAGCCGAAGCAAAAAAGAAGAAACTGCGATTAGTTACCAGCGAGCTCAAAGCTATTCCGTTCTCTTCCGAGCTGGCAGGTAGCATTCTGAAACCAGGGCACTGGTATCAAGCCAATCAGAAACTGAAAGCAAACTATTCCGACGAATTACTTACCGCTACGTTGTCGATCGTGAATCGCGAAAAGCAAAAGGTTCCATTCGCACCCAACCAAGCGTCTGTTAACTTCACCCGCAATGTGTCGTTGGCCGTTGGACAGGAGAAGAGTATACAACTCAAGTTCTTTCAACCAGAAGTAGCATTCACGGGCGACGACATTTCCAAGACCCCATCCGCCATCAAGGTTTTGTATTCTCAGCGGGGAATTGGTGCACCGGTCCTCGAAGAAGATTTTCCAAGTCGAGTCTTCGCGGGCTATCAGTACAACTTGGTTTCGCTCAGCCGAGACACATCTAGATATACGTTTTGGCGTGGGCTCGACTGCATTATCTGGCCATCGAAACTACGTATGTCCGATGAGAGGATTTCGCCTCACCGAATTGTCGATCTCAATGAAGAAGAGGTTGCGACCCAGTTTCCAAACCGACTTTACGCAATGACCTCGATCTCACATTTCGTGATCAATGACTCCAGTGTTTCGATCATGTCATCTGACCAACAACAAGCTCTTTGGGATTGGCTGCATTTTGGCGGTACCATCATCCTGAATGGTCCTGAAGCGATTGGCGGAATTGAAACCAGCATGATGAAGGATTACGCTCCCCTTCAAAAGACAACGAATTCTACCGTGTCCGACGAGGAAATTGCAGCCTTGAATGATACTTGGTCTATCAAACAGATTGGCGGTGAACGAATCGCGATTGCACCATCGAAACCGATTCCGAAGTTGGCCGGCGAATTGGCAAGTGGGGCCCAATGGGTGAAATACTTCGGGAAAAAGGGCGAAGTATTGTCACTCGACGGACTTGTGGCAGAGAGGTTGATTGGGCAAGGTCGAGTCGTAATGACGACTTTCCCCATGAGCGATAACGCTTTTCTTCGATGGCAATCCTACAGTTCCTTCATACACAATGTGATCCTTCGAAAACCTCCAAGAGATCCTTCGGAAGGTATCGAGGCAGACACCAAGTTCGCTGGCAGTTTTGAGGGCACGGAAATGAATCCCCTGCACTCTACTCGATTGCGACTGTGGGCTCGTGATTTGGATGAATCGACAATGCGCCAACTGCCTAACGCATCACCGAAAGATAAAGAAAAGAAAAACTCGGATGAGCAAACTTATACAGATGCTTCAGCAGATACACCCAAGCTAAAACGCTCGAGCCTTGGTGGATGGAATTCGGAATCGACTGTGTTAGTCAATGCTCGCCAATGCCTTCAAGAATCCTCTGGCATAACTGTCCCAAAAATCAATACAATCATGAAGCTTCTGCTAGGCTACTTGATCGTTTTGGTTCCGATCAATTGGCTGTTTTTCCGCCTCTTTGGACGCGTTGAGCTGGCTTGGGCTGCCGCACCTGTAATCGCGTTGGCGGGGGCGTTTATCGTTGCGAGAAGCGTGCAGCTCGACGTTGGCTTTTCGAGAAGTCAAACGAGTTACGGATTTCTTGAAGTGCATAGTGGCTATCCTCGCGGAATGTTCTCAAGTTACACAGCCTTGTACACATCCCTATCTACCAACTACAAGGCCGTCTACGAAAAAGATTCGGGTATCGTTCTCCCATTTGCTCCTAGCTCCCTGAGCAAAAGGACCAGAAGCAATCTCAGTAGAATTGACTATTGGTATGCAGATGACGCTGGCGCGGGAATGCAAAGCGTTCCAGTACTTTCCAATACGACTGGCCTTTTCCAAGCCGAAGAGATGATGGACTTTGCTGGCAAGTTAACGGCCGAATTTGATTCCGAGATGCAGGCCGTCGAGATTAAAAACACAATCGGGTTTTCCATCAAGGAAACTGGGATTGTAGGCGTTGATTTGAACGGAAAACTTGTGAGTGGTTGGATGGGTACAGCCGACGATGGAACTACTAAACGATGTTCGCTTGAAATTCGTGACACGGATGATCGATGGCGGAAAGAATGGGACAGCAATCCTATTCTCGCTCGGCCGTCCTACATGAGGGCCGAAGACGCAACGATGTGGACCGATCAAGATCTGCAAGATGAGTTATATCTTGGTCCGATGCTGGCGGACATCAGCAAAAAGTATCCGCTTGCGCGAGGTGAGTTTATTGCAATTGGGTGGACCGACAAGACGCTTGGAGATCTCTCCATCACACCAGTCGCAAAGCAGAAGAAGCAACGAACGGTCGTGTTGATTCACTTGAGCCCAGGTAATTTACCTGTAGCAAAGCCTGACACCCGAATTTTTGCGAAGATCGTAGAAGAGCTCGAGTAGTGCTTCTAACTGCTGTTTATTGGAGGTCAAATTTCATTTCGCACAGAGGCACAGAGACACAGAGAATAGATTTGTTTTTGGAAGAAAACTCTGTGTCTTTGTCACTCCGTGTGCCCTTAAATTTCATTTCGCACAGAGGCACAGAGACACAGAGAATAGATTTAATTTTGGAAGAAAACTCTGTGTCTTTGTGTCTCCGTGTGCAACCACCTAATAGGGGAATGAAAGATGAAGATCAACGAGATTTCAGGCATCATTGTCGATGCAGCATTCAAAATCCATACGGCATTGGGACCGGGGCTGTTGGAAAGCGTATACGAAGCCGTATTGCATCGCGAGCTAATCAACCGAGGACTGAAAGCAAAGCGGCAGGTGCCAGTTCCCATTCGATACGAAGACTTGACATTCGACGAAGGGTTTCGAGCCGACTTGATCGTCGAGGATTGTATTGTCGTTGAGCTCAAGTCCGTCGAACAACTCGCTGCGGTGCATTGGAAGCAAACGCTAACCTATTGTCGGTTGTTGGACTTTCGGCTTGGACTGCTAGTCAACTTCGGAGCACCACTGATTAAGGAGGGTATCAAGCGAATCATCAACGGGACAATCGATGATTAATCGCCCGATGATTGGTT
>JANLUJ010001359.1:0-2816 GCA_031363425.1 Pirellula sp. | reverse complement strand
TGGAGGGCATCGACCGTTGGGTCAATTTGGGAGAACAAACGCCGCCATGCGACGTTCATGCTTCTTTGCTTAGCTTGCCATTTAATTTAGGCACAACACTCGAAACGCTTCCTGCAACGGTGCCTTATCTACATGCCGAATTAACTTTGGTCGAATACTGGCGAAGAAAACTAGATGCATTCAAGGGTTTCAAAATCGGAATTACCTGGCAGGGAAATTCTATTTACCCTTACGATGGACAACGTTCCTTTCCATTGAGCTGCTTTGAGCCACTGGCCAAGATACCTGGTGTACGATTGATTAGTCTTCAAAAGAGCACTGGGTCGGAACAGATAGCGGCCAATTCGGAACGATTTGTGGTTGAGGATTTGGGGAGCAGAATCGACTTGGGTCAGGATGCGTTCGTCGATACTGCCGCGATAATCATGGCATTGGACCTTGTAATTGGGTGCGATAGTGCAATCGTTCATTTGGCCGGCGCGCTGGGAGCACCCGTCTGGCTGCCACTAGCTAAGGTCGCGGATTGGCGTTGGCTCCTCAAACGTGAGGACAGCCCTTGGTACCCTACGATTCGATTGTTTCGACAAACGGAGATGGGGGACTGGGCGGGGGTTTTCGACAGGATAGCTAAAGCACTTTCGTCGCATGGTTGTTAGGATCGTTCGGAAAGCATGTGGGATAGGCTTCCAGCCTGTCATCAGTTCCGCGACAGGCTGGAAGCCTATCCCACGTTCCAGATCGGACATTTATTGATCGAACGATCCTTAGTCTACAAATTGCAACGGATAAGTCATGTTCGTTTTTACGGTGCCCCCTGAAACCGTTGCGATACTTCGTATCATTTCCTTTTCGCGATTGGTTAGATGGAGTATTCCGACAGGTGCATGCGGCAAATAGGTCTCCACGAGACAATTCGAATTCGCATTCCAAGAGGGAAAGCCATTGTGGCACATCCAATTGCAGGTAAGAGGGAGCAATTCCGTCTGTCGCATCAATCCATGAGAATAGGTCGCGAAGTTCAATGCAATTTGGTCGGTCATCGTTGTGCAGGTGGATTGCAAAGCACGATTTAAACACGCCTCCCAAATGGCCCAATGCGGGGCTTCATGGTGGAGTGCAAAAACACCTGCATTCAACATTGGAAAGCTGCATAACGATTGAGCTACCTGCTCGCCAAACGCACTACGGTACCAACCAAAAGCCGTCTTCCAATAGTCGGGAAGTCCGCCAAACTGTCGGAGGCTCGAACGATCGACTTCAGGAACGATGGCTAGTCCTCGTCTCAATCGCGCCCCCAGTTCGAACAATTCGATCGCGTCCCAACGCTGAACCCAGGCATCGGCATCGATCCACAGATAGATTTCGAAGCCGGGAAAGTAGCGTCGCAAGAAAGGCCGGGCCAACAATCCGCGTAGAAATAATGGTCGGCTTTCTCTGTCCGGGAAGTCGAAATCCCAGTTGGGAGTTTCTATTGCACTTACCTTGTCTGAAAGCCAATGTATTTGCTCACTAGTGCATCCCAAATCCAGGAACGCAATATTCGACGACATTCCCTGCGGCTTGTCTCGAAGAGAACCAATACAGGATCTAGCAAGTTCAAAATACCTGTTGTCAGCGCCGGTGATGATGAGTGTCTTATCAGCCATTGCCCATTTCTTTTTTGAGAGTCATCTGGCGATGGGCTAGTTTTTGATTGCGACACATCCATATTGGTACGATACCAACAGTATATCGTCTATCGATTTTGGCGCGACGGATTTCGGCTCAGGCTGATTCAAGGACTGATCGAAGTCCGCTCTCGGCTCGGGCTCCGACTCGGAGGTATATCCGAATCTTGATACGCCTCGAACAAAATGCTGCACTGGGGGTTTTTCGTTGAAGTGGTTTTTCCAGTGCGTTCTTTGCCGAATTTCGAAAACACCAGATTGGATGACTTGAAAACCGTGTTCCGGCGATAATAACTTTTGTTCGATTAGTTCTCCGAGGAGAATCGACGTACGATGATCGGTTAGGATAACTCTCTTCTCTGTCCGAAGAAATTTTACGGAATTTCGAATCTGAGCCATGACTGACGCGGAGCATTCTCGCAGGAACGGGACGGAGATTTTTCCGACGGAATCGTGGCTTAGTCGTTCGCTGTAAAGCTGTGGATATATTCCTCGCAGGTACCACACAAGGGGGCCTAATTCCTGCTGAAAACTCTTGGCCGCGTTTTCAATGTCGGCGCGATTCCCTGAACAATACTCAAGATCGTTGGTTGGATTCCAGGAATCACTAGGCAAAAGCAATCTCGCTTCGTTATTTCGATTTAGGAAAGAATCAGCGGTTGCGGGTAGATTGAGCTCCTCATTGTGAATGTATATGACCATTCCATGGTCCCGTAGGACCCGGTGTATTTCACGTGCTACCGCGGGAGCGATGCTCGACGGGTTCTGATCGAACACCGACATGGCAATCACCAGGTCTTTTGATTGCGAGGATATCGATGACATGTCCGAAGCGAGCATTTGCTCGACGACGCCGTTCGCGTTGAACTTAGCGGCCTCAGCGACCACCTCCGCTAGTGCATCGATTTGGTGTACGTGGATGTCACCCCATTTGCGCTGCAGCATGGGAAGCAGCGGACTTTGCGGACCACACCCCAACTCGAGAATGCGTTTGCAAGGCTGAGGAATGTCCTTCAAAAGGCTATTGAGAAGAACCTCGCTTTGTGCCAAGAACGGCTCACGCGGAAGTCTTAAGACGTGCAGCGAGTCGTTCTTGGCTAACATGAATCATTCCAAGATCAGGAATTCAAAGGAGGGACGCGAGGCTCG
>JANLUJ010000758.1:0-7965 GCA_031363425.1 Pirellula sp. | reverse complement strand
ATGAACTATGCCCCATCGAAAATGCAGCCATGACTGGTCGAACAATCATCCAGTGGGACAAAAACGATTTAGATGAGCTCGGGATTCTCAAAGTCGATTGCCTTGCACTGGGCATGCTGTCAGCCATTCATCGCAGTTTGGATTTGATCGAAGTTCATTTCCAGCGTCCGCTTTCGCTTGCATCGATACCGAGTGCCGATTCGGCTGTCTACGATATGATATGCCAAGCGGATACGGTCGGCGTCTTTCAAATTGAAAGTCGAGCCCAGATGAGCATGTTGCCTCGACTGCGTCCTCGATGTTTCTATGATCTTGTGATCGAGGTCGCGATCGTTCGGCCTGGCCCCATTCAAGGTCAAATGGTGCATCCCTATTTGAAAGCTCGCCAGTCTGGTGTTCAGCCCGATTATCCAAACGAAGCCATAGCACAAGTGCTTCGCAAAACGATGGGTGTCCCTTTGTTTCAAGAGCAGGCCATGCGATTGGCGGTCGTTGCCGCCGGTTTTACACCTGGTGAAGCGGACCAACTGAGACGGGCCATGGCCGCTTGGCGACGACCAGGGGTAATCGACAAGTTCAAGCTGAAGCTAATTGAAGGCATGCAGGTCAACGGATTGGACGAAGCGTTTGCGGAACGCGTGTTCAATCAGCTCCGCGGCTTCGGCGAATATGGTTTTCCAGAGTCGCACGCCGCCAGTTTTGCATTGTTGGTTTATGCTTCGTGTTGGATCAAACATCACTACCCGGAGGTGTTCTGCTGCGCCATGCTCAATAGCCAGCCGCTTGGTTTTTATGCTCCTGCACAGCTCATTCAAGATGCGATGCGGCATGGCGTTGAGGTGCTTGCGCCAGATGTCAACGCGAGCCAATGGGATTGCACACTGAGTGCGTCGGGATCTAAACCGCCGATTCGATTGGGGCTGAGGATGATTCGTGGATTGCATTCTCTAGATGCCGAGAAAATAGTTGAAGCAAAAAAGGGGGCGTCCCCATTTATGGATCAATCCGATTTGGTCCGCCGAGCAGGGCTGACGCAAGCTACCCTTTCGATTTTGGCTGACGCCGGCGCACTGGAGTCTCTATCGGGAGACCGACGAGCCGCATATTGGCAATCGCTAGCCCAGGAACGCAAGCAGATTGCCATGCCACTTTTTGATGCCAGCGACATGGACCATGACGAGCGAATTCCGGAGAGCCTTACTCGTATGACGCCACTCGAAGAGGTCTATACCGATTATGCGACGACGGGGGTATCACTAAAGGGGCATCCGATTGGCTTCTACCGTGGAAAACTTGAGCAGCTGCGAGTGACGCCTGCAAGCGGGTTGCCCAATGTTTCCAACGGGCGATTCATCCGCGTCGCGGGCTTGATTTTGTTGCGACAAAGACCCGGCACGGCCAAAGGTATCACCTTCGTAACCATGGAAGACGAGACAGGGTCGATCAATTTGGTGATTCGGCCCGAGACCTGGAAGCACTACTATCTGTTGTGCAAACAGTCGAATGCATGGTTGGTACACGGAATTTTGGAGAACCGGCAAGGGGTGATTCACGTATTGGTCGGACGCGTAGAAGATTTGCGGACGGTCATTAGGCCTCTCGACGTCCAGTCTCGGGACTTTCGGTAGGTCTTCACCAAACTGAAAACGTAGAAATGGAGGACTCGATACTAGAATCAGAAATCCAGCCAGCCGGATTCAAGAGCCCGACCATTATCAGCTTGCAACTTGCTGGTTGGCTGGTATTCATTTGCCTTTGGTTGCCACTCTGCCGAGGATGTGGCGGCGCCGCCGACAAGATCCCAATCCATTCATTGCAACCTATATCGGTTACCGATCTTGCCGGATTGTTTTCGAACTTCATGCTATTAGGGTCATATTGCAACGGTTTAATGGTCGCGTTCTTCATTTGCGTTACAGCTTGGTTCAAGAGCGAACGGCTTTGGAGAATTTTTTTCCTTTCGCAGTTTTGCATTACTGCAACTGTCGCTGTCATTGTGCTAACTTTTGGGACAGCGCAGAGCCCGAATTTAGAAAGTCTGGTTAGGACAATTCTCGGTACGGTACCCGCACTTCTGGGCGTTTTGATTTGGATTGGGATAGCAATTGGGCGCAATGATTTTCCGACCGCTTGGGCGAGACTGCAGCACGCTTGGACTATTGCCGCCTTCTTTTTCATTCATTTGATGACGCTATTTCAAGGTTCTGTTCGGTATGGATACTGGCTCACGATGATTGGCTTAGGGGGCTTGGTAGTTGCCGTCGAGCTTGCACGCTATCGCATGCAGCACGATCTATGGGATGCATCGAAGAGAGTTGTTAAGCCGCAATTTTCAATTCGTAGCATCCTCTTCTGGACAGCGTTCTTTCCGGTCGTATTCAGCTACTACCGATCGATAGAACCGTTTTGCAATTGGTTGTTCCAGTAGATCCAAGGACGCAGCGTCCTCCACTTGGGTTTTGGAACGCACGTTGTGAGCCGCGGGGCGCTAGCCGCGGGTTTGACGTCTCGGGGCGCTAGCCGCGGGTTCGACGCTGCGCTAGTAGACAGAGCAGGTCATTCTCGGCAAGAGTGACCTACCGCGAGAATGACCTACCGCAAGAGTGACTTGTTGTTCCCTTGGGTAGCGTATTTTAGCCCGTGTTGTAAAATCGCTCGACAAATCATCTAAACCCAAGCAGGCAGTCTTATTTAACATGATGAATATGAAACTCGACAACTTAAAACAAATCGCGTTGATCTTGTTGGCATTGTTTGGCTGTTCGACTGTTTCTGCAGCCGATGGCAGCTGGCCTCAGTGGCGTGGTCCGAATCGCGATGGTCATGCCGCATCGCAATCGCTTCTCAAGAAATGGCCAGAGAAAGGACCTGCCTTATCCTGGAGTTTTCACAACGCCGGTATCGGTTACTCGAGTGTCTCTGTGGAAAATGGTCGGCTATACACGCTCGGCAAGCGAGACGATCGGAACTTTTTAATTTGTCTCAATTCACAAAATGGTGCAGAACTGTGGGCGACTCCGATGGGGCGAGGGGCAACCCGCAAGGACTACAATACGGGATGGGGTGATGGGCCGCGTAGCTCTCCAACCATTCACGGAGAGCATATCTATGCATTGACGGACTTGGGTGACGTAGGTTGTTTTCGAAAATCGGATGGCACATCCGTTTGGACAGTTAATCTCGTTTCCGATTTCGGAGGAGTCATCCCCGAATGGGGATATAGCGAGTCGGTCCTCGTCGATGGTGATCGCGTTGTCGTAACATCTGGTGGCAAGATTTTCCTCATCGGATTGGACACAAAGACTGGCACGAAGATATGGGAGTCGGATTACTCAGCTGGTGCGCAGTACGCATCTTCAATCAAGCACACGTTTGGTGGTGTCCCGGTCTACATAACTGCATGCGAACAAGGACTAGTGGGATTCCACAGCGAATCGGGGAAATTGCTCTTTAAGAATGGATCTACTGGTAATGGAACGGCTGTCATTCCTACGCCAATCGTGTCGGGTGACATGATCTATCATTCGTCCTCCTATAAGGCAGGTAACGCGGCCATCCAGATCTTAGTTAACGAAGGTAGGCTTACTACAAATCAAGTTTATCACGAATCGAAAGAAAGCATTGAAAACGAACATGGTGGTTATTTGCTTCACGACGGCGCGATCATTGGTTTCACCAGAGCACTTCGAGGCGCATGGATGGGTCAAGATCTGGCAACTGGAAAAGTTCTATGGTCACAAAAGATCGGTAGGACTCGGTCGGGATCGATCGCCATGGCTGACGGACTACTGTATTGCTACGAAGATCAAGAGGGTATTTGCTATCTCGCAAAAGCTTCGCGGACTGGCATGGAGGTAATTAGTCAGCTGAAACTCCCCGAGCAAACTACGTCGGACCGCAATCAAGGTGCGATTTGGACACACCCCGTGATTGCGGAGCAAAAGCTCTATATTCGAGACCAAGAAAAGATCTTCGCATTCGACATCGCAGCAAGTAAAGTCTCGGAGTAGTTGCTAGAATCTATTGTCTTGGCGAGCCTGTTGCCGCCAATCGTTCTCAGGAGCAATTGGGACAATTGCTCTACCCTCATTCACAGGCAATTGGGACAATTGCTCTACTCTCACCAACAAAGATACTTTGCCGTGAAGAAGCTATTTCAAGTGCTTGCTCTGTCATTGGTTCTCCTCCCCTTAAATTCAGTCTTTGGTCAAAAGGAAGCACCGGCAGTTTCCAAGTTGGATCCGGCGATGGATGTCAACAAGAAAGCCGCGGCTGACCTTACTTGGTACGATGTGACGCAGTGGGGAGTTGAGGGTCGCATCTTGCCAGGCCAAGAACGAGTGAGTTGGTTTGATCGATTGCCGAGTTCAGCCGAGTCAAGTGTTTCGCCCAGTGTTTGGAGTTTGAGTCGCGACAGCGCTGGCATGTTGGTCCGATTCAAAACCGATTCTACCTCCATCCATGTCCATTACAAACTAACCAAGAGCAATCTTGGCATGCCTCACATGCCAGCAACTGGAGTTAGCGGAGTCGACTTGTACGCCCGCGATTCAGACGGCAAGTGGAGGTGGGTGCAAGTAACCAAACCCGGAACACAAGAAGTCAAAGCCGAGATCATAAGCGGTTTGGCACCAGGCGAACGCGAATACGCAGCTTATCTTCCGCTTTACAATGGTGTCGAGTTTATGAGCCTGGGGGTTCCGAAAGGGAGCCGATTCGAAGGCCTCATCCCGCGAGAAAAGCCGATTGTGTTTTATGGAACTAGCATCACGCACGGAGCATGCGCGAGTCGCCCCGGAATGGTGCATGCAGGTATCCTTGGCCGTCGGCTTGATATGCCAGTCGTTAATCTTGGTTTTTCCGGCAACGGTCGCATGGATAAGGAGGTTGGTGACTATTTAGTCCAAGTCGATGCAGCCATCTACGTGATCGATTGCTTGCCGAACATGGGACCGAAGGAAGTAACTGCGAAATGCATTCCACTCGTGCAACAACTCCGGGCTGCGAAACCAAAGACTCCAATCGTGTTAGTGGAAGATAGACGTTTTACCAACGATTGGATTTTGCCAGAAAAAAGAAAATTTCACACGGACAACCACGCCGCCCTGCGAGGGGCATACGAAGAGTTGAAAAGGGACGGAGTGGGCAGTTTATACTACATTCCCGGTGATCGTTTGTACGGAGATGATACGGAAGGCGCAACAGATGCTTCGCATGCCAATGATCTTGGCTTCATGCGACAAGCGGATATTTTTGAGCCCATTCTTCGACAAGCAATGGCTGACCGTTAATGACAAATGCAGTCACCTAACAGCTAGCGTTGTTCTGCGACGGCTCGTTCCAAGGCTCCGCCTGGGAACGCACTGCAACCGAGGCTCTGCCTCGTCGTTTTTTTCCGTTTTTTCAATTTAACGCTTTCAAATGTCAGGTAGTTCACAGTGAATTCAAATCAAAGATTCCTTTCCAAATTCGGAGTTGCATGTGCCGCTCTATTTTACATCGGAGCTTCATGGGGACATGGACAAGATGTTGTCACCGAAACAGCCGACGCCAAAGCTGCATTGGTCTCCGATGGTTACAAGTTTACCGAGGGGCCGGCGGTGGACTCACAAGGCAATGTGTATTTTACCGACCAACCCAACGATCGAATCATGAAAGTTGACTTGGGCGGCAAAGTAACTGAGTTCTTGAAACCAGCTGGCAGAAGCAATGGAATGTACTTTGCCCCCGATGGAAAACTGATCGCATGTGCTGACGAAAAGAATGAGATGTGGGAAATCGCAGCCGACAAGAGCCATCGTGTCCTGTTTGGGAAATTCGAAGACAAGAAACTGAATGGCCCAAACGATGTCTGGATCGATTCGAACAGTACCATGTATTTCACAGATCCTTATTATCAAAGGGAATGGTGGGAGCACAAAGCTAAACCTCAAAGCAAACAAGCGGTTTATCGAGTTGATCGCGATGGAGCCAATATAACGCTCATGGACGATACACTGGTTCAGCCCAATGGGATCATCGGCGATGCAAAACGGAGATTGCTATTTGTGGCTGACATTGGAGCTTCTAAGACGTACCAATACACGATCGCAAAAGACGGATCATTGGTGGACCGCAAGCAATTTTGTGCGAGCGGTTCTGACGGCATGACCATCGACGAAAAAGGCAATCTTTACTTGACCGGCAAGAAGGGCGTCATGGTATATGACAAGGATGGCATGGAGATTCAGATCATTGCAATTCCGAAAGGCTGGACCGCAAACGTTTGCCTTGGTGGTAAGGATCGAAAGACGTTGTACATCACCGCATCCGATTCGCTGTACAGTATTCGCGTGAAATTTGCGGGCCTTAGCAACTGACGTAGCAACTGAAGTGGCTGACGCTGCCAGCTTCAGTTTGTTTTCCGTGGCTGACGCTGCTAGCGTCAGATTCCTCACGATTCACATCTCGCCTTACAGAAATCGACACCGGTCAAGCCGGTGGGATTCAGAAATGCCGCAGGCTTGTCCCACTGGATTGTTCTGCTTCCATGCTAAACAAGGCGAACGGCCCCCTCGCCTTGGTTCGATTTTCGATTCCACCGTTAGCAAAGGACCAAGCTACATTGGGAAAAATAAAATCAGCTATATTGGTCCGTCATAGACGGTACTCCAAACAAGTAGAGGCTTAGTAATGAAAAACAGAATGCTGTTCGGCATAGCGCTTGCACTTTTTTCCTTGAACGTTGAACTCGTATCGGCTGAGCAAGCGGATTTCGTAATCAACGTTTGGCCCGGTGACCCGCCGGGCCCAAAGATGACCGTTGGACCCGAGCAGGACATGACCAAAGATTCCGATAAATTGATTGCAGGTCGGCGCATCATTAAGCTGGGCAACGTGAAAACGCCTCAAGCGCACGTGTACCTGCCACCGATGAATATTCGAACGGGTGCTTCCGTGGTTATCTGCCCAGGCGGTGGATTCTCCATACTTGCTTGGGACTTGGAAGGGACCGAGGTTGCCCAGTGGTTTACCACGCAAGGGATCGCGGCGATCGTACTCAAATACCGAGTACCAACTCGCGATCAAGATCCAAATTGGCTAGCTCCAACACAAGACGCGCAGCGGGCAATGAGCCTAGTTCGTAGTCGGGCCGACGAATGGAAGCTAGATCGTAACAAGGTAGCGATTCTTGGTTTCTCTGCCGGTGGGGCAACTGCTGTTCACGCATCGCTCGCTGAAAAGCGGTTGTACGATCCGATCGACAAGACGGACGAAGAAGCATGTTTACCGAATCGCTCGATTTTGATTTACTCTGGTAGTTTGCCTGGCGACGTCGAAGCGTCTACTTTGAGATCGATGAACATCACTGAGAAATCTCCACCGGTATTTCTTGCTCATGCGTTCGACGATTTTGTGCCCGTCCAAGGTGCAGCGAACATGCTCCTAGCGATGAAGAAAGTAGGGGTGCCGGCCGAGCTTCACATTTATGATGCAGGAGGGCATGGCTATGGATTGCGATCGCAACACGACTTGCCCGTTACCCAGTGGAATAAGCCATGCGAAGATTGGCTTCGCCGTGCAGGGTGGATTTATGACTCAACGAACAAATAGAGGCGTGTAACTCACGTAGCTCAGCCTGTCCCCAGGCTGACAGCGGTTCACGTAGGTCAGCCTGTCCCCAGGCTGACAGCGTTTCACTTAACTGCCAAAGTCCGGCTGAGGACAGCCGGACCTACGTGAAGGCCCCTACCAACGGTATTGGAGAGCTACGCCACTGGATGTTGGCGACGACTGCGGAGCCAGGGACCAGCCTCGTTTGCCGGTATCCGTTTGATTGACTGCCGTGGCCGCAACAAATGCCATTGCCCAACCTAATCCGATTTGGGATGGGTAGTGTGCATTGTCATTCATGCGAGAAAGCGGTCCGATTGCTGAAGCGGTATACCAAAATGATTTTCGCAACGGGCTATCTGTGAGTTTGGC
>JANLUJ010000754.1:0-8887 GCA_031363425.1 Pirellula sp. | reverse complement strand
CGTAATTCGTCTCGATGTTCCCTGGTCCGAGAATCTCCGAATGATGAGTGAAACACATTATTCGCGATACCCTTTGGTTGAAGAACTAGGCAGTAAGCCATTGGGTTTTATTCACATCAAGAGCATATCGTTCGACGACGCACTGGAAGTTACTTCCACAGATCGACTGGTTCCTCTGGCTCGCAAATGCCTTGAAATGCAAGACGATTTGCCGCTCGAGGAAGCGCTCGGACTGTTCCAACGACGGTACGATAGGTTGGCCCTAGTAGTCAATGCCAGTGGAGATTGGACAGGTATCCTGACTTTTGAGGATGTGGTTCAAGAGATCATTGGAAACATGGGGGACGAATTTGATCGTGCGCGTGCGGGCGATTTTGTATCTTTAGTCGATGCTCTAAGCCCTGGGCGAATCGTACTTGGTCTGCGAGCTAATTCGATGAGCGAAGCGATTCAAGAGTTCCTTGCAAGGATGCCCAGGGAAGAACTTCCGATAGACGCCGCCGCGATTTCTCGAATCGTAATGCAACGCAAGAAATTTATGCCAATGTACGTTGGAAATGGATTGGCTATTCCCCATGGGCGTTTGGACGGAATCGACCGTCCTGTGCTTGCGTTTGCGCGCTGCGATGAAGGAATACCAATTGATGACACAAATGAGCGCGCAAGTCTGATCTTTCTGCTGTTGACACCAAGCAGGTCAGCTCGAGTGCAAACTCGTTTGATTGCTAATATCAACGGCCTATTTAAAAGCGAATATGTCTCGGAACGTCTTCGCAAAGCACAGACCCCCGAAGCGGTAATAGAAGCAATCCAAGCTGGCCAGCAGGTCGCTTTCGACTAGATTTTGCGGACTAGTGGCACTGATTGGAATTAGCGTTGCACAGGGGACTACTCGTTCCCAGGCTCTGCGGCTCTGCCTGGGAACGCACTGCCGTGGAGGCTCCTGCCTCCCGCGTTCACAAACTAAGGAGGCATTTCGGCGAGGCGGAGCCTGGTAACTAGATTGCTCAGTGCAACAAAACTTGCAATCCTTGGCGCTAGGGAGTGGAATCCTGGCCCATGTTTCCACCGATCAATTGTCCTGAATGCTTGAAACGTTGGGTAGTGATTCGCTTTCATATTTTGCAGCGTCCTCAGGACGATCCAAAATTGTGTAAAGTTCGACTAACCTCTTCCTGGCAGATTCAACGCTATTTCGCGATTCATGCGGGATCGATTTCCAGACTTTCATCATTCCTTCATAGCCCTCTCGTAGGTTTTTTTCAGCCTCGTCGTACCGTTTCTGATCAAAACGAAATATCCCTAACTCAGCCATTAGGCTACATGTTCGCCAGTCCTCTTTGCTCTTACTCATTCGAATCGCTAACGCGTCAACAAACAGATTTTCAGCCTCCATTGCTTGGCCGTTCTCGCCCATCGCTCTAGCGAGTCCGCTCATCGACAGCAGAGTGTCTTCATTGTCTGCTCCAAACTTCTTCTTTCGATCCAGAAAGACCTTAGACAGAGTTGCAATCGCATCGTTCAATTCCTTTCTATCGATTTGGATCATGCCCAACGCGTGAAGGGTATGCATAGAAAACGGGTGCGACTCTCCGAGTGCAGCAGTCTGAATCCCGAGCGTTTGTTTACACAGTTGGAACGCCCGGTCGGTCTGTTTCGACGCGCCATACATCTGTACCAAGGCCGTGCGCAATGCCATGATATCGGAGTTCTGGCCTAACTCATTGGCATCCGCAATTTCGATCGCTTCTTCAATCAACTTGATTCCTTCATCGGTCTTACCTCCGCTGAAGAGTGCTCCACCCAAGTTATTCATAGCTTTCAAGGTTTGGATGTGTGTCGGTCCAAGCGCTTTCTTACGGATCGCAAGATTGGCTTGGAAAAGCAGTGTGGCTTTCTCTAGCTGATTCGTCAGTTTGTAAGACATTGCCAAATTGTTTACGGTTGAGGTTGTGTGCGAATGCATTTCGCCGAGCATTTTTTGTCGCAAGACCAAGGTTTCCTCGAGTAACGGAATCGCCTCATCGGGTCTGCCGAGCTGGTTCATGACGGAGCCGAGGTTGTTCGATACTCGAAGCGTATCAAGGTCTTCCGACCCGACTGTCTCAATGAAAGCTTCGCGGGCTGTTTCATAGGCGGATTTCGCATCCTTCAGCCTCCCAGATGCCGAGTAAGCGGATGCTAGATCGGAGAGGCTTGACAGGGTATCGCGATGTTTTGGGCCAAGACGATTCGCATATTCAATGTGACAACTTTCTTGAAGTTCGATCGACCGCTTCAAGTCACCTGCAAGTTTATAGGATGTCGCTAGATTGACTTTGGTCGCGGTCTGATCGGACGGCCTTGCGTCGGGAGCAGACGCCCAAGCAGCCAATGACTGTTCCCCAATTTCGATTGCTTTTTTCGTGTTTCCTGACACACGATAGGCTGTCGCAAGGTTCGATAGCAAACCGGCAGCCAGTTTATCGTTTGCACCAAAACGCTCCTGGTAAACTTCGAAACTCTTCGTAAGCACGGCGACAGCGTCTTGATAAAGTCCTAGCTTCACGTATGTCCATCCAATGGAATGCAGTAACTTAGAGCGGATGAATGGTCGATCGGTGAATTCTTTGTTTAGTTTGTCGACGCTTCTGGAGAATGCATCCGCAATGGTCACAGTGCGTCCATCTACTTCCGGATTGGCACGACCAAGCATCTCCGCCATGAAATTAGCAACGGCATCGCTCGTTTCCCTCGCCTCCATTTCTTTCTCGCGGGCTGCTTCTGCGTCACGCAGCCTTTGTTCCGCTAGCTCTCGGGCCTCACGTTCTCTTCCTTGTGCTGCGACCGCGATCGCATACTGCCGTCTAGATTCCAACCAGCCTATCGTGGTCGCAATCGAACCAACGAGTATGGATAGGAGAACCAATCCCATCGCTATCGAAGCGGATCGATTGCGTCGAAGGAACTTGCTCAGGCGATAGCGTATGGTCGGTGGACCCGCCAGTACCGGCTCGTGCTGCAGAAACCTCTGGATTTCTTGCGACAGATCGTTTGCTGTTTGATAGCGGCGGTCACGGTTCTTCTCAAGCGCACGCATGGCAATCCAATCAAGGTCACCGCGCACGTAACCTTGCAATCGCGAGAGGTCAATCGAGCGATTCGCCGCCACCCTGAAGGCATTGTCGGTGGAACTAATGCGAGTACTTGGGCGAGGTGGATCGACCTCGCGAATAGCTCGTAACAGTTCGATGAATGCTATAGATTGCATCTGTGAACGATCGATCGGAGTAGAACCTGCGAGTAGTTCGTACATCAATACGCCTAATGAATAGACATCGCTCCTAGTATCGATATCCAATGTTTCGAAGCCAGCTTGCTCGGGGCTCATGTATTCCAACGTCCCAACCACTGCTCCGAAATCCGTATGGAGCGATTGTTCCGAGAACTTGGCATCGATTGCCTTTGCGATGCCGAAGTCAATGATCTTTGGCACGGGCCTTTCGTCGAACTCAGTCACGAGCACGTTGGATGGTTTGATATCGCGGTGAATGATCCCTTTTTGGTGGGCGTGTTGAACTGCATTGCAAACGGAAACCATCAATTCGAGCCGCTGCATTGGGCTAAACTGCGCTCGATCGCAATAGGTTGTGATTGGCACTCCGCGAACCAACTCCATGACGAAGTAGGGGTGTCCAAATTCGGTTTGTCCAGCATCCAGCACTCGTGCAATGTTGGGATGGTCCATGATGGCCAGAGCCCGTCGTTCGGCTTCAAACCTAGCGAGCATGCTTTTGGTTGCAAGTTCGGGTCGGATAACCTTGATTGCGACTTGCCGCTGAACAAGATCTTTTTGTTTGGCCAAATAGACCAAGCCCATGCCGCCTTTGCCGATCCGTTCTACGATTTGGAATGGTCCAATTTGCTTACCAGCGTAGATGTCCAGCTCGGGAAAGGATGGTTCGAGCGGTTTACCGGCGCCTGACCCGATCGGATCAACGATGGGCTGCGACAGAAAAGTTCCTGCGGAGTCGTGCGATCGAAGCAGGGCCTCTACCTCAAAGCGTAAATCGGGCTGGAGTGCAAACGCCTCGTCAAGGAAGAGCTGCCGCTCTGAATCCGACGGTTTTTCGAGGGCTCCTAAGAATATTTCTTCAATGGACATGATTGAAACCTGGATATGTTTCGGGACGAGGCGACGACTCAATAGATAAAGCGACAACTGGGATGTGCGCGCTCCAATCAACTCTGAGATTCCCCAATACGGCGATGCAACCAAGCTCTGGCAAACGTCCAATGCCGGTGGGCCGTAGTCCTGGAAATCAGCAAAACGTCGCACGCTTGCTCGATAGTCATGCCACCAAAGTATCGCATCACGACTAATTTGGCCTTGAGGGGATCTTCGATTGCGAGCTCTTCGAGGGCCTGATCGAGTTCCAATAGTTTTGAATCCTTGATATCCGCCGCTAACAGTTCCAAGGGTATGTCGACATGGTGGCATCCACCTCCGCGTTTTTGTCGCTTGCGCCGCCTCGCATTGTCCACAAGCACCCGGCGCATGACTTCGGCTGCAACTCCGATGAAATGGCCAGTCGAAGTCCAATCATTTTGCAGTTCGGAACGAACAAGTCGCACGTAAACCTCATGAACCAAGGCCGTTGGTTGCAAGGTAATGGAGGCAGGTTCAGCCCCTATTTTTGTGGCCGCGATGCGTCTAAGTTCGTCGTAAACTCGCTGAAAAAGCTCTTTGGTGGAATCGATTGGGATATTTCGCACCTGCGGACACGACTCCTCGAGCTCGCCGAACAGCAATACTGGCTCGATTTGCATTGGATTACCTTAAGTCATCTTAGGAACTAGGGATTGCATTCGGAACGCGGTTTATCGCGTTCCTAGTTCAGTGCGTAAAGTATCTGCCTTGCGCTTCAGAAAATCCGCAAATTTTCGATACTTCTCGGTGAACGCCACCATCTGGTTCGCAGGCTCCGCCTGGGAACCCAGGGAATTGCAGGCTCTGCCCGCCGTCGCGTCGTTAAGGCGAGCGGCAGGATGAAAACTACCTGCCAGGGGTTCCAATGGGAGAGCGAGGCGAGCGAGGCTCCTGCCGAGCTTGGCATTGGTTCGGCAGGAGCCTCTCCCTCCCGGTATACACAATATTGCCGCTCGCCTAAGTCCAAGAATGCGGGAGGCAGCACGCTTCGGGTTATGATTGGACGGAACTGATCGCGTGTTTTCGCGGCAAATCTAAACTTTACTACTTTTAGAGATTTACTCGATGACGGTGCACAACGAACGGCCAGTGGCTTTGGTAACGGGAGGTGGAACGGGGGTGGGGCGGGCTTGCGCGATGCAATTCGCGGAGCGTGGATACGATGTCGTAGTCAATTATTCTCGGAGCGCTGCAGAGGCTGAACAAACGGTTGACGCAGTAAAGAAGTGCGGTGTAGCTGCGTTTGCATTTCGATGCGATGTTTCCATCGATGTAGATGTGCGCCACATGATGACGCAAATTGAGCAGCGATTTGGTCGGTTGGATGTGTTGATCAACAATGCGGCGACGACCGAGTTCATCTCCCACGCCGACTTGGAGGCGATGACCGAAGCGATGTGGGACCGTATCTTGGCGGTCAACACGAAAGGTCCGTTCTTTTGTACACGAGCGGCTACGGAGTTGTTGGCCGCAAGTGGCAACGGGGCGGTGGTCAACGTCAGCTCGGTGGCGGGACAAACCGGCGCGGGATCTTCGGTCGCTTATTGCGCCAGCAAAGGGGCGTTGAACACTCTGACCAAATCGCTCGCGCGGGCATTGGCTCCCAAGATCCGAGTGAACGCGGTATGTCCTGGGCCAATCGATTCTCGTTGGATCCGTGAGGGCAACCCGAACTGGGATCTGGAGAAAATGGTTGCCAGTTTGCCACTGCCGCGTGCTTCACAACCGAAAGACATTGCCGATGCGGTGTTGTTTTTGGCGATTTTGCGTCGCGTTCTTTTTGTCACGTTCGTTTGTCCATGTTTTTTTCTAACCATTGGGCTTGCGCAAGACAAGGGAAGTCGAACAGAAACCAAGGCCGATATCGGTACCTTGATCGCTGAATTCGATCCGTACGTCTCGACAGCCCAACGCGGTTGGCAGGTGCCAGGGTTGGCTGTCGCGTTGGTGAAGGACGACCAGTTGTTACTTAGCAAAGGGTATGGTGTGCGCCGAGTTGGCTCACCCGAAGTTGTCGATGATAAAACATTGTTTGCAATCGCTTCCAATTCCAAGGCCTTAACGGCCGCAGCGTTAGCGATCTTAGTAGACGAAGGCAAGCTTCAATGGGATGATCATGTCAGCAAGTACTTGACTTGGTTTCGTCTAAAGGATGAGTTTGCGACGAGCGACATGCGCATTCGAGACTTGCTATGCCACCGGAGTGGCTTAGGTACCTTTAGCGGCGATCTGCTTTGGTGGGGAACAGAGTACTCTCCCAAGGAGATACTTCAGCGGGCTGCGCGTCTTGAACCAGCTAGTTCGTTTCGTTCGAATTATGGTTATTCAAATCTCATGTTCTTGGCAGCTGGAGAAGTCGTTTCGACGGTTAGTGGGACAAGTTGGGCCCGTACTTGCGACGACTGTTCGGTGAAACGCGATTCCTCACGATCGAAGCTACCGACTTGGCTGGAGCCAAGATCACTCAAACCTTCGAGTTTTTGATTGCGGAAGTTCCATCGTCGGGGCCAGGTGGCTTTTCGGGCAGCCGCCCTGCGTCTTTCAATGCTCTTTGCAGCACCATTTCAATTTGGCTGTTCATACTGCGAAACTCGTCTTCAGACCAACGACGAATCGCATCCATCGTCGTCGGACTCAGTCGCAATAGAAATGTATCTCGCTTTGCCACGATCGATTTCCTGGTTTAGACAAACGCTGCCTGATTCGAAGAGTGGGATAGGCTTCCAGCCTGTCGGTTCTGTCTTGACAGGCTTGAAGCCTATCCCACAACTGGACGAGGACTAAGAATAAAGCGAACCCGTATTGATGACCGGCTGTGCGTGCCGATCGCCGCACAAGACTACGAGTAGATTCGATACCATCGCTGCCCGGCGCTCGTCATCCAGCTCGACAATCTTGTCTTTGCTTAGTCGTTCCAATGCCATTTGGACCATTCCAACCGCACCATCCACAATCTTAGTTCTGGCTGCTACAACAGCGTGCGCTTGTTGCCTTTGAAGCATCGCCGATGCAATCTCTGGTGCGTATGCCAAGTGGCTGATCCTGGCCTCGATCACATTGACTCCAGCCTTGTCTAGTCTCGCTTGAATGTCATGGCACAGTTGATCACTAATTTCCTGAATGGAGCCGCGCAGCGATGTCTCATGATCCTCGCTATCGTACGGGTGCCGCGAGGCTAGGTTTCGCAACGCGGCTTCGCTCTGCACCGACACAAAATCCTCATAGTCATCGACCTCAAACATCGCTTCGGCCGTATTCACCACCTTCCAAACCACCACCGCAGAAATCTCGATCGGATTGCCGTCACGATCGTTCACTTTCGAAGGGCGTCCATGGGTTCTGGATTTGTGCTGAACAATCAACCCTGCGTCGTTCTTCTTTTCGTTAACCGATGTTGAGCCAGTCTCGAAATTGCGAATACGGAGTGAGATACGTTTTTTGGAATAGAACGGATTGATCCAGTAGAAACCGGACCTCGAAACGGTCCCTTTGTATTCCCCAAACAAAAGAAGCACGCGTGCGTCGTTTGGCTGAACCGCCATACAACCAAATAGTCCGATGAAGCACGCCAACCCCAACGGCAATAAGAGTATCAGCAGAACCACCATCTTTAAGCTAACGGCGACGACGAAGCCGGCGATTACAAAACACAGCCCGACCAGCAAAACAGACAACATGCCCCAACCGGGCTTAGGTACCAAGGCTTTTTCTTGACAGTCATCCGCCATGAGAAATCTCCCCAAATTAGAGTAAACGTTGCGTGGATATCGAAGTGATATCATAATAATATCTTTTTGTGACCACTAGTCAAGTTCGAGTTTGGTTTTTTAGACGAGAAAAGGCGGATGGATGCCGAGGGAGGACGTCTGCCTGAGGACAGGCAGACCTACGTGTTGGTCAGCCTGAGGGCAGGCCGACTTCTGTTCCGGATTGTCTTGAAATGACGGGTTTTGGCAAAAATTATTTCGCTTGTTTCAAATGCGTTAGGGAATAGCGTCGCGAGCCGAGTTAAGATGAAGAAACGACTGCTATCAAGCAGCGTTTCTTGCCGCCGACCGAAGCAACTTTGACGATTCGCCATGAACATTCCGATCCGGACTTTCGCGAGACTTTTGCTAGCTATCCTCCTTTTCGCAACAGTTCAGACTTCATTTGCAATATCACAGGACCTGTTCGGCGAGGGCGAAACCGTGGCCGACGATGCGGCCCCAATTGTCGCTTCGAAGGGCAGTGACCGAGCCGCTGGTTTGGACCCAAATGAACGAAGTGCCGTCGTCCTCTCCGTTCGCTCGAATCCTCCACGCACTGCATCTGAGTTAGCCCGAGCCATTCAACTGATGGCTAGAATTCGACGATGGGATGAAGTAGGGCATTGGCTAGACGAAGCTGTAAAGCTGGGGCTGAATGAAGCAAACGCGACGAGAATGGTACAAACAGCTGGCACTCAAACTTTCCTGCAACTGATCAGCCTTGACGCCGGTTTATCGGATTTGCGAAGGTCAAATGCGAGGAAGATCCTGGAACTAGCGACGTCTGCCGCCAACAATCCAAAAAAGCTTGTGGCAAGTGTGTCGGCCCTGGGAAGCCTCAACAAAACCGAGCGCATCCAAGCCTTTCGCGCCTTAGAGTCGGCCGGAAACCGAGGCGTAGCGGCTTTGATCAATTTCATGCTGGCGGAAGGCTCATCGACCCCTAGTC
>JANLUJ010000722.1:0-4738 GCA_031363425.1 Pirellula sp. | reverse complement strand
CCACAAGCCCCATCCACATGAAACCACAAGCCTTCACCACGAGCGATATCGGCGATCCCCTGTAGGTCATCGATCGCTCCGACGTTTACGGTGCCCGCCGTGCCGATCACACAAAACGGAGTTAAACCAGCGGATCGGTCGATGGCAATGGTTTCTTGCAGCGCATTCAGGTTCATTTGATGCGAGTTGTTCACGGCAATCTTTCGCAATTGATTTCTACCCATCCCGGCCATCTCCATAGCGCGGTCAAGGCAGCTATGGGCGTCGCACGAAGTGTAAGCAATCAACACTTGGTCCACCTTCTGTAGCCCTAAAGCGCGAACCTCGGTCCCCATCTTGGCCGTACGTGCGACTAGCAAACCAATCAGGTTTGCCATCGAAGATCCGGTGACAAATAGACCGCTCGCCGTCTCAGGGAAGCCGAACAATTGTTGCATCCAGCGAACCACTTGCTGTTCAACTTGGATTGGAATTTGGTCGCGTCCACCTAAGTTGGAATTAAGCCCGGATGCTAGCATTTCCGCCAACATCCCGACGACAGATCCGCCGCCATGCACCCAGCCCATGAAACCAGGATGGGCATTGCCTACCGCGTAGGGCAGGATGTTTTGCATAAATAGGTCATGTGAAGCGCTGAGGCTTTGGGGCTGCGTTGGAATAACTGTCTTAAAGACTTCCTCGACCGACTCGGGTGCGGGTTGCCATACGGGACGCTGACGAATCTGCGAGACATAGTCAAGCATATCGTCCAACATACGATGGCTTTGAGCGCGTAACGAATCCCAATCGCTAGGATCGAGCGTGGTCGCTGAGTCAAACAATGCTCGAGCCTGTGACTTCGGGTGGGGATGAGGGTAGCAACACATTTTGGTTTATCGGCAAAGTCAACAAGAAAATTGCGTGAAAAATGGACCCGTACCAGAAGCCCGTGGTTGGTCGACGAAGGAGAATTCAGGCGTGCTGGCCGAAATAAGGCGAGCGGCGGCCTGATAACTACCTGAAATGGGCAGTTCGATTTGAAGAGCGTTCGTACTTGTACTCAATCGGTTGCGATGGTGCTCGTACTCGTACACGAAGACAAGCGATCGAGTACGAGTACGAGTACCGCTTCGCTGAGTACGAGTACGAGTTCGAACGACCGCCACATGACGATCCAAAACCAATCATCGCGTTTCACTGACGTGGTGACGCTGGTCCGGAACCGTTGAGGACAACTGTTCTAAACCGGGTTCGCGCATGCTTTTGATCCATTCTCGAATCAACGCAATCGATTCAAGGTGGGCGATGGTGCGGCCGAATTCTGGCATCAGTGCGCCTGGTTCGACCGTCTCTAATCGATAAAGTAGGATCGACTCATCAGGCTTGCCAGGCACAATGCCGTAGTTTCTGCCTCCTGTACCCTTGCCTGCCGCTACCGGTGTCTTGAATACTCCGAGTTGATACCGGTCCGTGACATCGACGTTCAAGTGCAGTCCCGAATTGCGAGCCGGACCCTTGGGGTTATGGCAGTGAGCGCAATTGACTTCCAACCACGCTCGGGCTCTTGCATCCAGCGTGCCTGTTCGCGGGTCATCCCAGACCGGCAACATTGGTGCATCTTCTTGTTTTTTAACGCCGGTGAGGAACCCCGTTCGAGTCCAGTTTGCCAATTGATTCTCGGACCCATGCGGGTACTCGAAATTACGATTGAGGTTTCTGGCTGTCGGTCCCAAGGGGGCCATAATCTCATTTTGATGGCAACGTTTGCAGTCGTTTAGATTTGGAACAAGATGCGTGTTGGTTCGCGATGTCCCGTCGTGGTGAACCCACTGGACTTCCACTGCAGCGCCGGCCAAGGAGAGCGCCGCATCAGTCTGCTCATCATTCCACACGTAGGGCAGACCGATCCAACCATTTTCGTCTCGCCGTAAAATCCTGGTTTCAATCAGGCGACGACCACGCGACGCATCGGTCATGTCGTGAGGGTAGTAGAAGGTCTTGGAGATGATTGTGCCGACGGGAAAATCAAAGGCTTCCTTCGGATCGTATTTGGCCGATGTTCCATCGGGCAACCGAATGACTCGGTTCTTAAACGAATAGTCGGAGAAAAGAGGGGTATTTAGGTCGTATTCGATGACGCCTTCAACCTTTTCCAGCTTTGCCAGTTCACCTCGAAAAAGCTTGTACTCAGAAAGAAGTTGAGGATGATTTTTCTGGCTGCGTCGGCTTGAGACTTTGGCAATTGCATTGTCACCGTCAGATGAACTCAACTTGGCTGAATTGCTTGTTACGGCATTGGATTGTTCGCGACAGCCGTTGAGCGCTACGGCGGCCAAACCTACTGACAGCAAACGTAGTAGTTTCATCGACTACTTAACCCCTGGAATGACTATAGGTTCCAGAGCCGTTAGTTTTCCTGCATGCGACTTGAGATCGCGAGTTATTTCAGGCTTGCCACCTTGTAACATTGCGGCAAAACCTAAATCGGCAAAGGTCGCTTCGCCATTGTTAGCAATGTAGATTCTGGCTTTTTCAGGGACCATACCGTCCACCATCGTTCTCGGGTTATTCACTCCGTCGATAACGATGTCTGGCATCGGCAGTCCAGCAATTTGCTCAAAAAGCATACCAATTTCTCCTTGCGGGCTCCTTCCGCCATCGGCAAAACGATTGTCGTGGATATAGACTCCTTCCGGAAATGGGTCGTATTGGGAGTCATCGAATTTCCGTTGCGTAATCAAGAAGCTCGTGACCACGCAATTCGTTGTATTGTTGCCATGCACGTTGTTGTCAAAAATCTCGACATCGTCGTTCGCCATGATCATGAGCCCCGTGCCGGCTGGAATGGTTGAGACAATCGCGCCTTTGTTCGCAAAATTGGGATGATTGTTATCATAAACATGGTTTTTGAATGCGCGGCAATGAGAACCGTTTTTCAGTTTCAACCCAGGCAATGAGAAAACTAGCAAGCCGCCCGTGTTGTTGGTAGCTTCGTTCTCGTAAACGTCAGCTCCTATTGTATTTTCTATCTCGATGCCGGCAACATTTCGTTCGACACGATTGTGCCGGACAATAGTGCGATGGGTCTGACCAACATAAATTCCCGCATCCGAGGCGCACTCGGCCAGACAATGCTCGATCAGGACATCGGAGCAGAGAACAGGATAGATGCCGTAGGCTCCATTGTCTTTGTTCGGGCCTCGTGACCACCAAGTTCTAATGCGTCGAAACGTCACCCCTTTGGAGTCCTCCACCTTGATTGCATCACCCGGGGTGTTTTGCAATGTAAGATCTTCGATCGTGAACTGATCCGCTTTGATTTTCAAGCCTTCGCCGCCGGATCCCGCGCGTTGCCCGGTGAAATTGAGAATGGTCTTCTCTATTCCTTTCCCTCGAATCGTAACGCCAGAAATACCGTTGAGCGAAAGTGTCCCTTTGAACTCAAAGGTCCCTTCGGCAAACTCGATGATTTCGCCTGGCTCGGCCACAATCAAAGCTTCTTGCGCCTTGCGCTCAGCGTCGTCGCCAGGCTGAATGAGTGTCACGACTGGGGCTGCATCAACGCGGGCAGCGTTGTCGCTTGGCGTTGCATTCGACTTGTTCGCGTTAGGTAGCTGACCGCCGTCGCAACCCATTGCAAGAAACATGCAGCTCAAAAGGCTCAATTGGCAAAACGCTTTCATGGTGATCTGCTTTCGAAAAGATTCTGCTGTTGTAAAACAAGTTATCCGAGCAGTGCGTGATAGAAAAGCTTGGGCAATCGACCAACTGAGGGAACATCGTACACACGCAGCAGGTCCCAGGCAACATGGTTTGCCGTCCGATGCGATGGAAACCAAACCGGTTTTGGCAAGTTACAAAGTGGTCCCCACAACACTGTCTTGTCGATGTCGCTGATGCAAAAAGTGTTGTGAACGTGACCTATGCCGCTTTGCGGATCCGCAAGGGTCGCACCGGGATAGCCGCCCCAGGGCGGCGTCATGAGTCCATATGCCACTCCAGACCATTGGTTGATGCACACCGAACCATACCTCATGTTGACTAACGCACGGTCCAATGAAGTCGCGAATTCCCTCCTGAAAGTGCGCGGGAGAGTGAGCGTAGCGCACAAAGTTCCGAACAGCTTTTCGTTTGCAAAATCCACCGCCGAATCTAAGAAAGCCTCCGGGTCTTTCTCAGGCAATTGAGTTTCCGCGCAGACGCACACAAAGGATTCCTCTGCAAATAATTGGGGCGATTCGAGAGGGTTTGTATCTCGGATAAGCGTCCAGGGGAGCGTGCCATCATCAGCACTTGGCCCCGGCTTTCCAACGGCTCTAGCAAATCGCTGATGCGCGCCGGGATAGTAAGCGAATCTCGGTGGAATCTTGCTGAACAACGCATCGATCAAATTGAGGAACTCATCTCTCTGCCCCCAGCCTCGCGACGTCACTATCATTTTTGTAGCTAGGCAATTGAACGATGCATTGTTCGTAACAGACGCTACCACATGTTCCGCTTGAGCTCGAAGGTCACTGCGGGAGTATTTTCCAGGTACGATGATCCAAGGAGTTACGTTGCCTAACTCGCTAGTGATGGACTTACTAACTAGGGGCCGATTTTCGCGTTGTCGAGCGATTCGCTCGACTGGATCCCTTCCCCAAACAATCGCATCATGTGTCAAGTGCGAACCGGTCAAATGCAACGTCCCGATCGATTCGTGATTGACGATAGCCTCGCCAACTTCGATTCCACCGCAAACGATTCGCAAAAGTTTTGC
>JANLUJ010000698.1:0-3897 GCA_031363425.1 Pirellula sp. | reverse complement strand
GCTATCGCAATGTAGAAACGTATTCGACTGGTATGCGTCAAAAGCTCAAGTTTGCTCAGGCGCTTGTCCACGATCCCCAAATGATCATCTTGGACGAGCCAACAACTGGCCTTGATCCAACGCAGCGAGAGGAATTCTTGGATCGTATTCACGCGCTCGCCCAAAGGTTCGAAAAGAGCGTTCTGCTTTCGACCCATATCTTGCACGATGTCCAACAGGTTTGCGATCAAGTTATCATCCTGGTTCGAGGCCAAGTGCGATTGGCGGATTCACTTGCTAACATGCAACGCCCAATTCGATCTGGCCTCCAAGTTCGCGTGGTGCGCGATGCGAGTCGATTGGCTGAATCCATTCGGAAAATAGGGTTCAGCGTCCTGTGTGAGGGTGATACGGAACTCCTTGTTCAGGGAGAGTCATCAGCAATTGCGACGGCCATCTGGGCAGCGAGCAGAGTCGAAGGTGTGCTTGTCGAGCGAATGGATGAAGCTCGGAATTCGTTGGAGCATTCCTTTCTTGAAATCGTAAGCGAGAAAAAGCATGCCTATACTTGATATCGGGTATCGCAAGTGGACGGGAGATCGGTCCCCCGAATGGCTTCGTTGGTCGGTCGTGGCAACCACTGGAATTTCGTTGGTTTGGAGAGGTACATGGCTAAAACGCTTTCTGCTTTTTGCATCCTTTCCGGCGTTGGTAGCGATGTTCGGAGTAGGCCTTTTTGAGCAAAGCACGCGGGACGAGAACCTCCGAAGGACGTTCAACCGATTCTTGGCTTCAAGAAACGAGCCGATGGGTCCGCGGAACCGATTTCGGGATCGCGAGCGCGAAAGACAGCCGATCGTTTCGGAAACGGCGGACATCGCCAGTCAACGACATTTGGCTTGGTCTCAAATATTGTTATGGTACTTTAGGTACCCTCAAGCGTTGTGGATTGTTGTTGTCATTGGATTGGTTGCGCCGAGATTGATTAGTTACGATTTGCGCAGTCGTGGCTACCTGCTGTATCTATCGCGTCCACTTTCTCCGACCGGCTATGTATTGGGGAAGGCGTGCGTTCTTTTTTTCTTGCTGGCAATGATAACTACATTTCCGGCGATTGCCGTGTACTCGTTTGGCCTACTGCTGTCGAACGATCTCGGTTCATTCTTACAAACGTGGGATATTCCTTTTCGCATTCTGCTGGCCACTGCGGTGCTAGTGTTGCCAACGTCCGCTGTCGCATTGGCTTTCTCGTCATTGACTCAAGAGAGTCGTTTCGCGGCGTTTGCATGGTTCGCGATGTGGATTGTTGGTTGGGTGACATACCTAGTGCTGACTGGGACTGCCATGATGAACGCCGAGGAAGATGCATTGAAACTTCAGCAGAGGTGGCTTTTGATTTCGCCCTACCATGTACTTGGACATCTTCAATCGGAGATCTTCGGACGATTACCTGACGCCGAGCGACAAATCGGACCATGGATTCTGTGTGGTGCGGTCAGCCTAGTCGGGTTCGGTATTGCGCGTTGGCGTGTTGCTAGAATGCTGAAGGTCTAGCAATGGATAAACCCATTATCGAGCTAGAGCATGCGACCCGACTGTACGGGAATGTGATTGGTGTCAACGATCTGAACGTCGAACTACCTAAAGGTGCGTATGGGTTGGTCGGACCGAATGGTGCCGGGAAATCAACTTTGATTGGTTTGCTAACTGGAGCTCTTCGGCCAACGCTGGGGACCGTTCGAATTTTTGGCGAAGATCCTTATTTGAATCCTGGCGTCCTAAACAACGTAGGCTTGTGTCCCGCAAGCGATATTTTGTTGCCTGGCGTATCCGCGAGACGATGGATCGAGCAGCTACTTGCGCTGAGTGGATGGAACCCTCGCGATGCTCACACACGCACGTGCGAAGTACTCGAACAAGTAGGTATCAAAGAAGCCATGGATCGGCCGATAAATACCTACTCACTTGGGATGCGCCAGCGCTGCAAGCTTGCGCAGGCAATTGCAACGGAACCTCAGCTGTTGATTTTAGACGAACCGTTCAATGGATTGGATCCAGTTGGGCGACATCAAATGACAGAACTTTTGATTCACTGGGCCAATGGCGGTCGAAGCCTGTTGCTTGCAAGCCACGTATTGCATGAAGTGGAGCAGGTAACTGACTCATTTATTCTTATTTATGGCGGCAGACTTTTGGCCTCTGGAACGGCAGGAGAACTACGTGGAATGTTGGCAGATTTGCCACAAGAACTAACCGTCGTTAGTCCACAGTTCAGAGAGTTGGCTGCTAGACTAGCTCAACATAATTGGGTTGAATCGCTTCGGATCGATCATGCCACGAATAGTACGGTGGTGGCCGTGCATAAACCGCTTGAACTTTATGCGGCGTTGGCCGAGTGGTCGGCGGATGGAATCCAGATCGAACAATTGCTTGGGGCCGAAGGAGATATGCAGTCCTTGTTCAAGTTGCTGGTATCTCGACATCGCGGCAGCAGGGCCAAGATCAAGTAGCCGCAGGCGCTAGTAAATGGCGCTCCCTTTCGGGCTCCTTTGAATATTGAACTCCGAACAAGGAATTTCGAATATCGAAGTGACGTGCGATTTCATTCGACATTCGTGATTCCTTGCTGGATATTCGTTATTGATTTCGATACAGCAGCTACAAAGTGAGGGCCATGTGGCGCTAATGCCAAAACCCGGAAATTCCTTCCTGACTTAAACTACGCAACTTGGCCGAAAAAAACGAAAAGACTCGAAAAAAGGACGCGAATGAGCGTTCCTGCTTTCGCAACTTTTCATCCTGAAAGGATACCAGACAGTAGCCGGTGGTTGAGCGGAGCGACACCACCGGAAGGAGATTCGTGCAGTGCGGTCCGATCCTGAAGGGATCGCTGCAATCCCTATCGGGATAGAAGAGGAAGAATTATCGAGTGAAATTAATACGCAAAACATCATGTCGACCCCGAATTTTTAACAGCCCACCTGGGGCGCAATCTCTAGTTGAGATATGATGAAATGCGACTAAAAACACGGCTAGCGCCTGCGGCTCAATCCAAAAATGTAATCTGGACAGAGCGTCCGTTTTCACCCAGTGACCCGCATAACCTGTCGCCGATGCCGCTCCGCGACTCGGCAATTCAGTGTCGCAGAGCGACACTGCCACATCGACTAATCCTATCGGCTCACTCTGGAATTTCGGCCGATCGCATCTTGATCATGGTGACTTGATTACCTGCCTCATTGAAATTCGCCTCGTTCATCAGTTCCCGCATCAGCATGACCCCCCTACCGCGAGGCTTGTCCAGCAATTCATCTGAGGTTGGGTCGGCCAAGTTCCGATGATCGAACCCAGGGCCTTCGTCGGTAACTACCATCGTGGCTTTATCGGGTGTTACCTGAAATACCAAGCGAACTTTTTTGGTTGGTTCTCGTTTATTGCCGTGCTCTATGGCGTTGACCACAGCTTCTTCTATGGCCATTTGAATTCGAAAAACATCCATTCCGATCCACCCAGCCGCTCCCAAGGCGACCATGAGCTCTTCGATTGCGGCATGCCCAACGTCCATTTCGCTAGGCAGCGTTTTGTCGAACGACCAATGTTCTTCAACAGACGTCATGCTTGCACCAAGTGTGTTACCTAGAGCTTGAAAGCTGCAATGGCGTCTGCTTCCGTTTTTCGGAGATCGAAAACGCGATCCAATCGGGTAATCGTGAATACCTCCTTGATTTCTGCACGTAAACCGCACAGTTTCAATCTTCCTGCTGCAGCCTTAACCTTCGTATTGAGCGAAATCAGTTTATTGAGGGCCGCGCTAGACATGAATTCAACTCCGTCGAAATTCAACAGGATTGTATTCAGCTTTTCGACCGTCACCAGCGCGTTCAGCTCTTCTCCAAGTTGTTCAATACTGCCCGAGTC
>JANLUJ010000677.1:0-3356 GCA_031363425.1 Pirellula sp. | reverse complement strand
CCGATGTCCGCGGGACTTTTATTCTCAGTCGGTTGGTGGCAGCCAAGATGCTTGCGCAGCCTGAATTGACTGACCGATTGCCGTCCATGGTTCATATCGGATGGGACCAGGCCGAACACGGAATGGAGGGGGATAGTGGCCAGTATTTTGCGGCTACCAAAGCTGCCATTGCCGCCTTTTCAAAAAGCTTGGCAAAGAGCGTTGCTCCGAACATTCGCGTGAATTGCATAGCCCCAGGTTGGGTCCAAACAGACTGGGGCAAACATGCCTCAGCAACATGGCAACAAAGGGCTATCAGCGAATCGATGTTGGGCCGATGGGGCAACGCCAATGACGTTGCTCGTGCAGTGGCTGCTCTCAGCTTCGGTGACGGAGCATTTATCAATGGCCAAACGATCGCTGTCAACGGTGGTTGGCAAGGCATGCCGCACCATGCTAAGTCGAGTCATGTTGGATAGAACGTCATTTTGCGATACGCGTAACCCCGCGCAGCACCTCCCCGGCCAAGACCAAAAGTCACTCTAAAAAGCCCTTGGGCTCCACGCCAAGTCGCTTCAGCTGCTCAGCGAGAAGTTCCACGCGTTGACGTTCTTTGTCTGCCCGCACCCGCTCCACGTCCGCGCGTTGCCGCTCCACGTCGGCGCGTTGCTGCTCTGCGTCGGCGCGTTGCCGCTCTGCGTCCGCGCGTTGCTGCTCTGCGTCCGCGCGTTGCTGTTCGTGTCCTGCCAGTTCTGCCCCAGTCTCAATAATATTGCCGGCCAGATCCGTCCAACGCAACCAATGATCTTTATGCCCTTCGAAGCTGCCATTCCAAAGCATGAGGCCCAATCCGATCGCCGGCATCAAGTGAATCTCGCCTTGAATCTGTTTGTAAAGTCCTCCTTGCAATTCGAAGAACCGTAACTTCTCGCCTCGCAACCATTCTTCCGGGTCATAGATAACGTAAAATGGGATTCCTATTCGGGCGTATCCAGCCAGCTTCTCCCCATCTTCGTTTCCCTCTCGGTTCGAAACGATCTCGATAACCACATCAGGTACCTTGCCATACTCCCAAACGAAATAAGATCGATTGGATTTTGGGAAAAGATTCTCTGGTGCTCGCGTGTTCAAGCTCAAAAGTACGTCAGGAACGTAGGGCGAAACTCGAATCGAGTAAAACAGGCCAACGTTGGATAAGGCTAAAAAAGGACCCTCTGTGGTCCAGCTCGAATAGAGAGGCTCCGTCAAAAGTCGCTGTTGCTTTTCGGAAAAGATGTTGTCCACCGGTTTGCCATCCTCCGTGACTAAATGATCGACCGAAGGCCAATACTCCTTTGGTAGAGGCCCAAACTCGCTAATTGGCGCTTCCGTGTTTGTTCGAATATCTATTGCCATGTGCCAACCTTTTGGTTGAGCGGAAACGATCTAAAATACATCAATATTCTACGATGTCCGTTTCCAAAATGCCAATCGACACTTTTTTTTCTCCTGCGCATCTCCACCAACTTGAGGAATGCTGTCAATAGTGGTTGGCAAGGAATCTCGCTTGCTGCAAAATGCATAGAGACCCAAATGCATCGACTTGAATTCACCTAATTTGATGGTCCACAGTTCCAAGAACGGATTTCGAATGGCTAAGCGGACTACCAAGAATCAACCGATGTTGAGCGGTTTCGATTCCATGTTTCCGGAGGAAACGGCAGTCGCCCAGTCGGCTCCTGAATCCCGTTTTACCACGGCCCGCGCTCCGGAAAGTGACCTTTCCTCTCAACCCGCGCGCACCAAACCCCCGTTTCCAACGGAAGGGGATTTGGTCATCCTCGTCGACTCGCATTCGCTGATATACCAAGTTTTCCACGCGCTACCCGCCATGACCAGCCCACAAGGGGTCGAGGTTGGGGCTGCGCATGGCTTCCTCCGAGACATCGCCAATTTGCTCGAACAATGGAAACCAGATTTTCTTGTTTGTACGTTTGATGTCTCCGACAAAACGTTTCGTAATGAACTTTACGATCAGTACAAAGCCAACCGCGAATCTATGCCCGATGCATTGCGAGAGCAGATCCCGATCATCCATCGCTGTCTCGATACGCTAGCCATTCCTAAAATCTCCGCTCCGGGATTCGAGGCCGACGACATCATGGCTACCTTGGCATTTCAAGCCGAACAGCAGGGAGCCCGTGTCCTGTTGGTTACAAGTGACAAGGATTGCCGTCAATTGATCTCCGATCGCGTACAAATGCTCAACGTACGAAAAAATGAGTTGTTCGGCGAACCAGAACTAAAGACCGTTTGGGGCATTCGTCCCGATCAAGTAGTTGACTTCCAATCGCTCGTTGGCGACTCGGTAGACAATGTACCGGGTGTCCCTCTCATCGGACCTAAGGCTGCCCAGCAATTGCTTGAGCAGTTCAATTCGCTCGATGAAGTCCTCGAAAACATCGAACTTGTGACCGGAGAGAAACGCAAAGAGAATTTGAGAAACAATCGCGAACTTGCCCTTCTGAGCCGCGACTTGGTTCGACTGAGTCGCGAATGTCCCATCGATTTACCTTGGTCCCAAATGCGCCCTGGAACGTTTGATCGAAACCAAGCGATGGAACTATTCCGCGAACTCGGTTTTCGAAAACTCTCTGACGCGTTTGTATCGCTGCTCGGGACCATTGAACCAGCTGTTGCATTCAAACTACCAACGGGCGGCTACCGATTGATCGATCGCTTGGAACCATTGCAACAACTGGTTCGAGACTTAGTTGACGTTGACACGATTGCTGTCGATACGGAAACGACATCAACTCGACCTCGCGATGCGGAGTTGGTCGGAATCAGTTTATCTTGGGCTGAGGGCCAAGCGGCATACATCCCGGTTCGCGGGCCCGAAGGGGCGACGGTGTTAAAACTTGATGCCGTTCGCGGCGTACTTGCGCCATTGCTCTCAGACACTAGCAAGACATTTGTTGGACAAAACATCAAATACGATGCGATTGTATTGCGAGCTCATGACATGCCGATTGCGACTATAGGCTTTGACACAATGGTCGCGGACTACCTGCTAGACGCAGGTGGACGGAACCATGATCTGGATGATATTGCTAAGCGTTGGTTGGGGCAGACTAAGATTACCACCGAGTCGTTGATCGGTTCAGGCAAAACGCAAATTACGATGGACCTTGTACCCATCCCTGAGATATCTGCGTACGCGTGCGAAGACGTCGATGTGCCATTTCGTTTGATTGTCCCAATGAGGGAACGACTGCGAGAGGAAAAACTGATCGAGGTCATGCAGGCTCTTGAAATTCCGCTCATAGGGGTTTTGGCCGAACTGGAATTTGAGGGGATTCGCATCGATGTTTCGAGGCTGCGCCAACTGGGCGGCG
>JANLUJ010000671.1:0-7598 GCA_031363425.1 Pirellula sp. | reverse complement strand
GATCGAGCGCTTGGTCGAGCTTCGCTGAATCGCTTCCGATCAAATTTTCTGGTGCAATTCCCGGGTCTTTCGCCATTTCCTTTCGTAAAGAGCCCAAGAAAGTGTCTCGGATGTTGCCGATTCCACCAATGGCCACCGCGTCGACAGTTACTAAGACAGCCGTAACATCACCTTGCCGCAGCACCAGGGCCTTGGCATACGATGGGTCGTTGATCCGACCTGCCTTGGGATGGGTAATATCGATGCGGGAGACGCCCGCCAGCAAGGGTTCCGCGGCACCGCTATCAGATGAAACTAGCGAGATCGTCGTCAACAGTAAGATTAGGATTCTGGCAGTAATCTGGTTCATCGGTCGTGATTCCTATAATATTGGAACTCAGGCGTCGATCTTAAGCTGGGCCCCGGTGGAATGCTTGCAAATAACGATGGCCTCGAATCGTTAAAAACACTTGTGAAATGCGCAGCGTGAAGCTCCAATGAAGTGAATCTTAATTCATTCCCACGAGCTCCAAGCGTGGACAGCACTTAGTCTACCACCTTCGACACCTAGCTTCCCGAATTCGGCAGGATTCAACTACTATCCCATCCATTGTGGAAGCGTCGTACTCCGGCAGGATCGGTCTAGCCAGCAACCTAGCAGATACCGCTTCCATAGGTTGGACTTAGCGTCTGCCGCTTCCACACAAGGCGACCGTCAGTGAAGTTTTATCGGAACGGTTCTTGAAAACCAAACCGATAAAACCCATAACAAAAGCTGGACAGCACAAGCGTGTGGACATGGGAGTCTGTCGGCAAGCGACGAGTCTTGGACGCCGAGTTGTCGATCGATTCCCCTCGGATAGCACATCTTCCGTGGATATCCCGTACGCCTCAGGCAAGTTGGAATCGAGGTTGTTACAATTGCGATGATCCAGCTTCGCAGTGTGAGCCACTACTATGTCCGATGTCACCCAAATCCTGTCGCAAATCGAATCTGGAGATCCGAAAGCGGCGGAGCAGCTATTGCCGTTGGTTTATGAAGAGCTGCGAAAACTAGCTGCGGTGAGAATGACTCAAGATAGTCCCGGACAAACTCTGCAACCCACTGCGCTGGTACATGAGGCGTATCTGCGTCTGGTCGACGTCGACCTGGCTCAACAATGGAACAGTCGCGGACACTTCTTCGCGGCCGCCGCCGAAGCTATGCGTCGGATCTTAGTAGAACGTGCGAGGCAGAAAAAGAGCTTGAAACAAGGTGGCCAGTGGCAGAAGCTCGACCTGCAGCTCGATGGAATCTGTGATGCCAGCGAACGAGAGGATCTGCTGGCCATCGACGTAGCTCTCAAAAAGCTATCTGTTCAAAACCCTGCAGCGGCTAAGCTAGTGGTAATGCGGTATTTCTCCGGCTTGTCAGCGGAAGAATCCGCTGCGGCCTTGGGAGTTTCCACACGAACCGCCCAACGCTATTGGATTTACGCCAAAGCCTGGCTAATCGAAGAACTGCGTACCTCCGGCATCGGCTGAGCACAGTCCAATTTAACCATTTCTGTGAAATTTAGATTTCCCTGTCCGATTTCGACGTTGTATTTCGCACTGTCGAATGAAGGGCAATAGGGCTCTTCCCGGAGGCACAAAAAATGAATGAACTGGATATTTTCTCAGCAGCTTTAGAAAATGGCGACCCAATTGCTCGCAACCTTTTTCTAAATCAGGCCTGTCAGGGCCATCCCGAGCTTCGAAAACGAATCGATGCCCTGCTGCTCAATGCCGCCCAAGCCAGTCGTTTTTTGGAAACTCCTCCCAAGGATTTGGAGCAAACGCTCGCCCAAACGGTGTCCGAAAAGCCAGGAA
Source organism: Pirellula sp. (assembly GCA_031363425.1). GTDB lineage: Bacteria > Planctomycetota > Planctomycetia > Pirellulales > Pirellulaceae > JBKCUI01. Next base: position 5,768 of record JANLUJ010000671.1, on the reverse strand, counting down.
TGCTCATCGGTCCCTACAAGCTGCTACAGCAAATTGGCGAAGGGGGCATGGGCGTCGTTTACATGGCCGAACAGACCAGACCCATCGCCAGAATGGTGGCGTTGAAAATCATCAAACCGGGTATGGACACTCAGCAAGTCGTCGCCCGGTTCGAAGCCGAGCGTCAGGCGCTGGCCATGATGGACCATCCCAACATCGCCAAAGTGCTCGATGCCGGTACCACTGACAGTGAGCGTCCCTACTTTGTGATGGAGCTAGTCAAAGGTGTGCCGATCACCAACTACTGCGATGACCATCATTTGCCCCCCAAGGAGCGACTTGAACTGTTTATCCAAGTGCTGCACGCCGTTCAGCACGCGCATCAAAAGGGGATCATTCATCGCGATATTAAACCATCGAATGTGCTGGTCGCGGAATATGATCAACAGGCCGTTCCCAAGGTCATTGATTTCGGCGTCGCCAAAGCCACCAGCCAGAAACTAACTGACAAGACGATGTTCACACATTTCGGCCAACTCGTCGGCACGCTGGAATACATGAGCCCTGAGCAAGCCAAGTTGAACCAAATGGACATCGATACGCGCTGCGACATTTATTCGCTTGGTGTGTTGCTGTATGAGCTGCTGACAGGAGATACGCCCTTCGATCGCAAGCGACTCCGTTCGGCCGCATTTGAAGAGATGATGCGGATCATTCGCGAAGAAGAGCCACCGGTGCCCAGTACCAGATTGAGTACCAGCGGAATGTTGGCTTCCGTGTCTGCCAATCGCAGTACGGAACCTCGTAAGTTGAGCAACTTCATGCGCGGCGAGTTGGACTGGATAGTGATGCGGGCGATGGAAAAAGAACGCGGTCGACGCTATGACACACCGAACGCATTTGCCGAAGACATTCAGCGTTTCCTCAACCAGGAAGCGGTCGTAGCCCGGCCCGTGTCGACCGCTTACCGAATGAAGAAATTTGCGCAACGGAATTGGGGTGCGGTTATGGCAGGCTTGGTAATCGCCGCCACACTATTGATTGGCTTTGGTACAAGCACTTGGTTTGCGGTACGCGAGATCAAGCATCGTGTCATTGCGGAGCAGCGCGAAGTGGAAGCTCTGGCCGCGCGAGAATCAGCGGCTATTGAGCGAGAGGTGGCGGTGAAAGAACGCGATCGAGTTTCGGCGCTCAATGCGACCATCGAAAAAAAGGCCGAACAGCAACGAAGGATGCTTTATGTCAGCGACATGCAACGCATGCAGAGTGCTTGGAATAGCCACAATTTCCGCCCGTTGCAAACGTTGCTCAATGCCCATCGTCCCGAACCTGGCCAGCAGGATCTGCGCGGCTTTGAGTGGCATTACTGGAACCGAAAGCTTCATCAGGAAACGCGGATGATCAAAGTCGCGGAGAAATTCGATGAAGCAACACATAAACCTACTTTCAGTATCGACGGAACTCGGCTGGCTTGGATTTCGCCCGACAAGAACGAGCTTGTTATGCTGGACTCTCGGACAGGCCAGACAATCTGGAGAAAGCCTTGGATCAAATCGGCGGCCAAACCGTCTGTCTTTTTTGACTCCACCTGCCAACACGTTGCCATTGCCATTGCAAGGGTGAATAGGATTAGTCCGGCGTCTGCCACGGAAATCCAAGTCTTCGATGCTGAATCCGGAGACCTAAAGCTGACAGTTCACGAAGTTTTAGCCACATCCAATAACGCATATGCGATTAACCTGACCGCAACAGGGAAGAGCCTTGTGGCAGTCGTAGTATCGGAAGCTCAAGAGTACGCTATCAAAATTTGGGATTTCGCGACTGGCATTGAGAAATCTTTTATTCCCATCGAGGTCGTGAACGCCAAGATTTATTCGGTCACCTTGCACCCCGATGAAACGAGCGTCAGTGTCGTGATGGGGCAGTCCGGTGACCGCGAAATCAAGATTCTCAACTCGAAGAATCCGGCCGCCACCATTGCGCATGAAAAGAACGCTGTCATTTGGCATTCTGTGTTCAGCCCGGATGGAGTCCATGTCCTTTCCTTCGAGAATGACATGTCGGTCAGCGAAGATGTTCTTCAGTTTTATGATACGACTTCCTCTGAACGCGCTAGTCAATCCAAGGCTACAGTTAAGCTCAAACGGACGTCCGTACCTCGGTTTAGTCCCGACGGAAAATATGTAGTGTGCATGAACCAAGAAATCCCAGGATTCCAGTTGTTTAGCGTTGCCGATTGGGCTAGTTTGCCAACGATTGTCGGAAATACGTCCGGCATAGTCGACATCGCATTTAGTTCGGACTCGCGTCAACTGGTTTCAGTGGATCAAGATGGGTGGATTAAGACGTGGATCCTTGATCAAATCCAAGTCCAGAAGCCAACGACGTTTTCGGTCGGAAATTTATTTGATGCATACTCGGATGATGGAAAACACTTCGCGACTGCACCGATGGCCAGACTTGCCACTATTTCGAGTGCAAAGCGTTCGCCAAATATGATTGCAATCCGTGACGTGTCTGGTAACGTCCTCCGTGAATCCCAGGCGATGCCGGGACCGATCAACGAAATGTCGTTTTCTTGCAGCGGAAGCCACCTGGTCGCTTCGTCCGTCGCAAACGAAGGCGAGTCTCAAATAGCTGACGTGCGCGTTTTGGAGGTCGCCTCCGGTCGTCAAGTACTTGACGTGAAACTTCCGACAACGATTGGATATACGACTTCAAGTGATCGCCTACCTCCACCCGTTGCTCTTGACCCTACGGGAAAGCGGTTGGCGTCACTCGTGTACAGTCCTATCGAAGAAAAGTCCAGCAGTGTCCTACGAATATGGGATGTCGACGCAAAAAACGAACCGCTTACTGGAGACAGCGTATCCGTTTATCGAATCAGCGATTTGGTTTGGAGTCCAAATGGTCGCTTGATCCTAGGAAATACTTCCAATAAATCCATGCTTTGGGATGCGACGAGCGGACGGCTTCTTTGGCAAGCAACAGAAGTTACGCGTTTTCTCCATTTCAGCCCGGACAGCCAATGGGTTTACGGCATAGTTAACCAGATTCCGAAAGCGTCACTTAAAGTCTGGGATTCTGCCACACATCGGGAACTGTACAGCATTCCTCTCCCTGAGCGAGAAAGACCATTTACATCTAACTTTGGAATCTCCCCAACGCGTGTTTTTGCCGCCCTCAATCGCGACCGTATTGCGGCTTTGACCGATGAGGATCAAGTGACTGTCTGGGATCTTGCAAGCCCCAATCGTCCTCTATGTATTCTGAGTGGCCACATTGGACAAGTTTGGAGCATGGCTTTTTCACCGGACGGCAATCGGTTGGCTACCACATCCTCGCCCCCTGGAGTAAATGTCTTTTCTACGGACGGCGAAACGAAGTTGTGGAACGTGCAGACTGGCGATGAACTCTTCACCGACAGAGTTGCAATGAAGTGCCTTAAATTCAACGAGGTAGGCAATGTCCTTTGCGGAAGTCGTTTCCGTTGGGATGCTTCACCACTTCCGCCAGAAATGGGAGCCAATTATCTGGTTGAGGCGATCTCGGCTCGCGTTTCTAACGGCGAGCCGCTTCTGAAGGGGGAACTGAATGCTTGGATTGAAGCGGATGCCTCGCTATCCCGCGAAGCACGAGCAGCGGCCCTGGCTCTCGTACGACAGAAATCCCGGGACATGGAATTGTATGGTGCGGGCTGGAAAATCCTCAGCTCGAACGACCCCTCAGCCGAGCGTCACGAACGGGCGCTTGCTTATCTCTCCGAGGTTTGCGGGAACGACAGTAACCATCGCTTGGCTTGGCGAGCTAGTGCGCTTGCCCATGCACGTTTAAGGCAACCCAGTGAAGCTTCAGCAGCAGTTGCCCATGTGTTGCAGCTGCTCAAGCGAGACCACCTGGATTTTGCCGCTGAAGACCTCGCTGTCCAAGGGATCGTTCGCCACCTTCAAGGTCGAAACAGCGAAGCGGAAACATTCTTCAAAGAAATCCGCACGGCGCCCAGCCGCGATGATCAGCAGTACCTTGCAATGTTCGGTGAACTTGAAAGCAGGTTAGATGCCGCAACGAACCTTGGCCAGCTAGACCTATGGACTGGTCGGAAAATATTCCCACGGATCGGCGCGCGCTTCAAACGGGATGATGATCAAGTGATGATCTTTCAAAACGGACGTGAGGTAACTCGCGTGGACGGTAATCGTCTCTGGAGTGATACTTTGTGGATCGAGCGAGGAAACGCAATCCGGTTGGAAGATGGGTTAGAGTACTACACAAAGCACTTGGCGTTTTTCCCAGATGCACATGTGGCTTACTACGCCCGAGGCAAGGTCCATGAGGCTCAGGGACGCCAAGATCTAGCGATTGACGATTTATCGCGTGCGATCGACACGTTTGAAGATGTTCATTCTGAGCAATCGTGGCTTGTGAGCGACTATTACTACGCCCGCGGTAGATTGAGAAATCGCCAAGGCGAATTTGAGTTAGCTTTGGAGGATTTCAATTCCGCCTTACGCCAACAATATCAACGTTCAGATGTGCTCAACTCGCGTGCCTGGCTGTTGGCAACTTGTCCTACTGACAAGCTCCGAGACGGTAAACAAGCTGTCATCGATGCGACTTCGGCCTGCAATTTGGGGAGGTGGATCGATGATGGCCAGGTCGACACACTGGCTGCTGCATATGCCGAAGACGGCGACTTCGAACAGGCCGTCAAATGGCAGGAAAAGGCGATTTCCCTGCTTAAGAATGAACCGCGCCGCAGCGCGTATGAATCGCGTGTGAAAATGTACCGCGAGGGAAAACCCTATCGCGAACCACTTAAAACCAAGCCCGATGCCGATCCATCAACTTCGACCGTAGCTCCTGAAAAAGAGTGATCCAATTTGGCGATTCGCTACTGGTTATGATGTGCGCTGACGATTCTTTGGCAGGGAGCTTCTCGATCTTGTTGGCTGGATGCATGGCTAGCTAATCAATTTTGGAAATGAAGTCGACTGCAGCAGTACGTGTTGAGGAGCTTCTTCTACTTCCACACGTATGGCATGTCGCCTGTGAAAGCGCCGTACTTCTTCCGAACTTGCCTTAACCTATCTGTCGAATGGTGGTCTCTAATTCCACCGAGCTTCGGTATAAGGTATACCTTAGCGAAATCGCTGCGGCCAGCATTAAGAGCATTCCGTTTCGATGAGTAACGATCATCGCGTTCTTAGTCGTATGGCTCGGCGTTTTTTTAGATAGCAAAGAGAAGGCATACTATGTTTTGGATGATCGCTTTATCGCTCTGCATTCTTGCCATATATGTAGGACTTTTGATAATTGGTCACATGCAATCTCGCAAGTTCGCGCATTGGAATTCGACGACAGGAAAGATCCTGTCCTGTAGCATGAAAATTCACAAGAACGTGCCCGGTGAAAGGCGATACGACAAAGAGGATACTGAGCTGATAGAATTCCCGCATGTCGAATACGAATATCGAGTCGGGGAGACAACTTTTCGATCGTCGCAGATTTCTCAGATTACGGATCCAACCCAATTGGCAGCCGAACGGACTTTGACTCGCTATCCATTAGGGAGCACAGCCAAGGTGTACTTTGACCCAGCAGATCCAAAGATTGCCGCGTTGGAACGAGGCCACAGCTCAGCTGACTATTTGGAAATGGCAGTCAAAAAGGGAGCCAGCGCGGCAGCCAAAAAGGGGACCAGTGAGAGGGTGGGGTGACGCGGGGTGGCCGAGAAGTTCTGGTAAGCATTTTGGAGGCTTACCAGGTCGCTCTCGGAGGAACCCAAGGTG
>JANLUJ010000643.1:0-1644 GCA_031363425.1 Pirellula sp. | reverse complement strand
GTGAACTCGTGCATGTTTTCACCGATGTAGTTTTCGATGAGTGGCCCAGCGTTAGCAATCGAGGCTTCCCCGCCTTTGCGGAGGGCGTGACGTCGTTCGTCCAGATGAACGGATCGTCCGCCTTGAATTTGGTAGACGTTGATTGCTGTCTGAAGAAGTGCTTTCGACGCATAAACTTTGGCAATCATTCCCATCGTTTCATCGCGAACACCATTGGCACCTAGTCGAAAGCAAACGTCACCAAGAACACGACTTGCAAGAGCATGGCAAGCGGCGCGACCCATCCACGTTTGGATGCGAGGCGAATCGCCGATGGGCTTTCCAAACGTGCTGCGAAATGCTGTCCAACCACCGGGTTTGTTCCGATGTGTTAGTTCATTCCTAACATCGGATTGGCTTGGGTCAAGGATGATTTGAGCCAGCAGTTTGAAGATCTTGGCTGCGCAGTTGACGCAAATCCCGCCTCGACCCTTGGCAAGCGAACTGAAGGCCTGAGCAAGTCCCTTGCCCGGCGGTCCAAGCAATTTGTCAGTAGAAACTTCGTAGTTCGTTAGGCGAAATCTCGCATTCCATAGGTAGTCGAAGGCTGTTAGTCGATTGCGGATCATGCGGAAGTTTGGCGTGTCCGATTTGGGTACTTCAAAAATCACCATGCCAGAATCGCGACCTTTGGCAAGTCCGTCCCCTTCGATCTTGAGAACGAGAATACAGATCCCGCCGTAGATGACATTCGTTATCGGCCATTTCACGCCGGAGATGAGATACTTGTCTCCCTCGCGTCGAGCTGTGAGGGCCAGTTTGCTTGGATCTGCGCCCACTCCAGGTTCCGTCAAAGCAAAGGAACCAAGCAATTCGCCACGGGCCATCCGTGGTAGATAATGCATTTTTTGTGCTTCGGTACCAAAGTCGAGGATCGGCGTTACTGGTCCTAAGAAATTGTGCACTTCGAACAAGACGGCCAAGTCGGGATGGATATGCGTTAGGGCGCGTAACAATGGCCCTAGGTCACCGAGCTTGGCGCCACTGCCACCGTATTGTTTTGGAATCGCCAATCCAAAGAAGCCAATGTTCGCAAGTCCAGAAATGGTCTCCTCTTGAAACAGCATTTTGGAATGATCGAGCAGCGAGCCGGCCTTCTTTCGTTTCAACAGAAACTCAATACTTGCAGCCATAGTGCTTGCAACTTCGGCAGATGGACTGAACAGGCCAGCATCGAATTCGACGGCCTTGGCTTTTCCGAACAAGGAAGTTATGGTGGGTGCTTCTCCGGAAAACTGCTTCTCAGCGGCCCGGTCGGCATCATCCAGCGTTGCCAACGATGCCACTTCGTCTGCTGTCCTGCCTGCTTGCTTCAGGATCAAGGATATCGCGTCGGCGTTGTCGCTGGAACGGCTTTTTGTTTCTTCAAGCATAGTCTTTGACCTAGGTGTCTAAGGTAGCATGGGCCCCCGGCCCGTGATTAAACAGTAGCATGGGCCCCCGGCCCGTGATTAAACAGTAGCATGGGCGCCCGGCCCGTGATTGAACAGTAGCATGGGCCCCCGGCCCGTGATTAAATCTACTAAAGCGTAACCAGTTTCTGCGATCGGTGGTCACGTGACTAACAAGAAAAATGGATTGCGATAAAACCACACGGGCCGGGGG
>JANLUJ010000631.1:0-1547 GCA_031363425.1 Pirellula sp. | reverse complement strand
TTGATACAGCGACTCGGCCAATTGAAATCGAATGGATATCTCAAGTTGAAGGTCGCCAGTTGGAATAGCTAAGGCCGCCTCAAAGTCGGACTTGGCTTTGTCGTATGTCCCCAATTCAAGTCTGGCTTGACCTCGCACCAGATGAGCATAGGGTTGAAGCTCGTTGGAACAGCCAATGGCTATCGCTTGCTCGGACCAATCTTCGGCTGCCTTCCATTGCTTCATTTCCAAGGCGTTCCGCGCGAGTCGAACTCTCGCCTCTATCGAAATGGGGCTATCCGGAAAACGGTGCACTAGTTGTAGAAGGATTTCGTTCGAATTGGAACTTTCTCCCGATTCGATGAGTGCCATGGCAAGTTCGTAAAGGGTCGTGGCGGGCAGATTGCTGGCCAGAGCGATCCGAATGACCGGATCTAATGTCTGCGCAACTTCTATTGCTTCACCGAGAGCCTTAGCAACTTTGATTCCGAGGAGTTGCGATTGGATCTTGAACTCATCGTCGAAGGACTTCAAGGCAAGTTGATCGAGAATGTTTCGAGCTTCCGCGAACTGTTGGCCATACCAGCAGGTCAAAGCACAGCCCAACATGGCTTGGCAATGAATTGGATCCGTATCGTTGGTGTTTTGAAGCACGTTATCAAAGCAAGACCTTGCAGCCACGTAGTCTTGGCGATTCTCCAGCAAAAGTGAACCTAGTTCAAGCCATGCTTTTGGACTGGTTTTTGTTCCAGTTGGCTCCGATGGCGTTATACCTAGAAATGCGCGCAGTCGTTGTTCGGCAAGTTCGAATCGAAGCTTCTGCCGGTCCCATTTAGCATGCAGCAGTTCGGCGTTTTCTGTCCATTTAAGCAACTGTTTTGTATCTACGGATCGGCCCGCTGCAATTGCATCTATTTGGAATCGTTTGGCTTTGACTAGCCAGCCCGAAAGCTTAGCAGCGCCGACATCGCATGGTTCCATCGCCCACTCGGACATCAGCGCAAAGTACTCGCATTGAATAGCCAATTCCGAGCCCGAACATTTTTCGGCGACAGAGTGAAAATCTTTGGCAGATCTTTGAAACTGTCGATCGGAATAAGCGGCTCTCGCGCTTTGGTATAGCGATACAATTGCATTCGGCTCAGGCTGTTGTGCGACGCCGACTAATGTGGTCAGCAACATGGCGACCAAGGAAAGTACTTGCGTATCTTTGTGTGGATGCATCAGGAATGAATACAAAGATTCTATCGGTTGCATCAAGAGCAGCGGGGCGAACTCGGCGGATTAGGGTGGATTTGCAAAATTAATGCATGCACACTGCTTGCCAACAATTCGCTAACAGTATATCCAACTTATCTTGACGTTGTCGAATGTTTGTAAAGACAGATTTTTTGTTAACGGAGTTATGGGAAATGGGAATGTTGCAAGAGTTTAAGGCCTTCGCGATGCGAGGAAATGTGATCGATCTCGCAGTCGGAGTGGTTATCGGGGGTGCATTTGGAAAGATCGTTAGCTCAATGGTAAATGACATCGTTATGCCTCCGTTGAATTTGCTCACGGCAAAATCG
>JANLUJ010000535.1:0-1809 GCA_031363425.1 Pirellula sp. | reverse complement strand
GCGATTTGCCGGCTGAATTGATCTGCATCGTGGATCGCATGCTCAGTTCGGATATGGCGGCCAGACCGCAGTCGGCTCAGGAAGTAGCAGAATTGTTACAACCCTTTTGCGACGAGTCGGGGCCCAAGGAACTGATTCGCGCTGCCATGCAATGCAATGTCGAGGATGAACTCTCGTTGGCGAATTCATTGCCAATGATGGTACCCGCATCAAGTCTACCACCGCGTTCACGCTCGCCATGGTGGATTGCAGCAGCGTTGTTGCCGTTCGCATTTGCGGCAGGCATTCTTGTCACGATTGCGACCGACCATGGCACGCTGGTAATCGAGACCGACGAACCGAATGCACATGTGAAAATCGTTCAAGGAGACAAGGTTGTCGATCAATTGGAAGTGGCGCATAGCAAGCCCTCGACGTTGACGCTACGAAGCGGAAAGTATGTGGTTGAACTGACGGGCGTCGATTCAGACCGAATGGAGGTTAAAAACGATCAAGTCATTTTGTCGCGAGGCGAGCGACTAGTAGCGAAAGTCATTCGCAAGGGCTCGGACTTTTTGCCCGATTCGGCTAAGCAAACAACCGACTCACTCAGTCCCACGATGGCCGCGCTATCGGTTCCGACTAAGACCTTCCAGGACAAATCGCTGGCGGAGTGGACCGCGATCCTGTCCCGCGAGCGAAGCGTTGAGGTGTTAGTACAAGCCATGGAGGCCGTAAATATTTTGGTCGATACACCTGAAGAGAAATTGGCGGCCATGCGCCTATTTCTTCGAGCAAGTCGGCAGCATGGCATGGATTACATGGGCAACAACAGCGGAGCAGCAAGGTTATTCATGAATTCTTTTGTAAAGCATTTTCAGAAGTTGTATTCGGCAATGCCCGAAAGTGGCTTGGCAGCCATCGCAGAGGAGTTCGAAAACGGAACAGAACAGAGCAAACTTGCATGCCTCGGGCTGATTTCGCGGACTTTGCCTTACGACTTTTCGGCATTGGCATCTGCCCCAGAAAACAAGCCAAAGTCGTTGCTAAGGGGCATGAGCCAAACGCCTGAGGGTCGAGGCCTTTTATTGAAACTGGACTCGCTAGTAAGTGAAGCGATCAGAGCCAATGACACTCAGGCATTCATGAAACAGCCCACCCTTGAGACGGCATTCCGATTCAGAGTGGCAATTGGAAATGCGATCGATAGAGACTTGACGCTTGATTCGCAAATGATGAATTGGGCGAAGGAGGTGCTCGACCAAACGAACAAGAGTTTTGCGGGAACAACGTCCGAGGCAAAAACACCCAACGCTGCGATGCCTGCGTTAGAGGCCGATTCTGCATTGACAAACTACTTTTTGCTTAAGGGTACGAAACTAGATCTATCACCATTAATTCTCGGTTTGGTAAAGTCTCCACCTAATGCAAACCTACTGCCGGAGATCGAGTCCGTTGCGGCCGATCTCTGTCGACGCAACCCTGTCGAGTGCGCGTTGTCGTGCGAAACGCATTTCAATTCAGCGCCTATCAATGAAAAAAAGTTTGGGAACGATGCGCGCAGCAAGTTGTTTCTTGAGACATTTGCAAAGAATCATCCTCGGCCTATGGATGCGGTCTTAGCATTGCTAAAGTGTTTCAATAGTATTTCTGATGATTTTGAGCAAAGGCGTCAGAATGAAATATCATGTCTAAAAGAATTGCTAGTACGAATGGTATTGGAATCGAATATTACCCATGAAACAGAGACGGACTCGAGGCTTTCCTACGCGGCTTCTACATTTGCCTACTTCGGAATTCCTGCATCGGACGCTGACGCGGTGATGGAGA
>JANLUJ010000531.1:0-3536 GCA_031363425.1 Pirellula sp. | reverse complement strand
TCGCCGCCGGACATGCGGTTGCCGATTCAGTACGCTTTGACTTATCCGTTTCGAGTTCCCTCGCCAAGTCCGACCATGGATTGGAGCCAACCCATGCATTTGGATTGGAAACCAGCGGATATGGAACGATACCCGGCATTGCAATTAGGTTTCGAAGTTGCGAAAAAGGGTGGATCCTGTGGCGCGGTGCTGAACGCGGCCAACGAAGCCGCCGTACAGCTGTTCCTCGACAATAGAATTAAACTGACAGAAATTGCGACGATTTGTCGCCAGGTACTAAATCATCATCATTTCTCTCCATCGCCTACGCTTTCTGAGCTTTTGTCGTTGGATCAATGGGGACGCAACGAAGTTCAACGATGGATTACATCAAAATGTTAGATATCCTTTCCGCACAAAATATCACTTTTCCAATTTCCGCGATCGCTGATTTTTCCAGTTCGGCGATGTCTTGGTTGGATTGGATGACACCGATATTTGCAACCGAGCCAAACTTTGTTCAGCAATGGGGCACGCGACTTTACAATATTCTGCTGGTGGCCGTAGGGCTTGGATTCGTGATCTTCGTACATGAGTTAGGCCACTTCCTCGCCGCCAAAGCGTTCGGGGTAAAGTGCGAAAAGTTTTACGTTGGATTCGATGTCCCGATAAAAATCGGACCGATTCGTTTGCCATCGAAATTAGTTCATTTCAAGTGGGGCGAGACGGAATACGGGATTGGCGCCATTCCACTCGGTGGCTACGTAAAAATGCTCGGGCAAGATGATGACCCGCGACGTGCCGAAGAAGAGCTTCAACGCATTCGAAAAGAGAATCCCAATGCAGCTGCCGACGATCCAGATCGAATTCAATTGGACCCTAGATCGTTCCCGGCAAAAAGCGTAGGCGCACGAATGGTGATCATTAGCGCCGGAGTGGTCATGAATTTGATTTTCGGTGTCTTGATGGCGGCTTGGGCGTTTCACTCAGGCGTCGATTACGATCCTGCCGTCATCGGAGAAGTCATTCCGGGTGATCCAGCTTGGAAGAACGGAATCAAACCCGGTGACAAGGTCGTTCAAGTCGACAGCGTGCGAGAGCAAGAACTATCGTTTCGTGACATGTTTATGTCGGTACTTTTTCATGGTTTGAGAGATCCGAAACAAGAAGTCGAACTTGGGATAGACCGGCAAGGGACCACCATTGCAAAGAAGTTTGTTGGGACGATCTCCCATTCGGACCCCAAAAAAGGAATTCAGCACTTAACGCTCGGTCTTCGTAGCGCTGCAACAACTCTGGTTGGAGGCGAGTCACCCGTCGGTAAACAGATACGATTGGGATTCGATAATCCAGACAGAGTGATACCGAACCTCCAAAAGGCCGACGTCATTGTCGGTATCGATGGCGAGATGCTACCGATCTCGGTTCATAGTCAGCATCCGATGGAGTATTCTCTGAACGAAAAGATGCACCCGAGGCTGAACGAGACCTTAACATTACAAGTGAAACGCGATGGCAAAACGGTCGACGTCGAATGGCCGCCTGTACCCATGAAGAGTTTCGGAGTACGATTCAAGCCAGGTCCTGTAGTGGCGGTACTGCCGGATTCCGTAGCAGCAACCGCAGGAATTCTCGAAGGGGACGAATTGGTGCAGTTTGATGGTATGCCGATTGCGGATGCATTTACGCTGCCGCTGATGGTCTCTGCCAAACATGGCAAAACCGCTTCGTTGACCCTTGAGCGAGCAGACAAGACTCGCATCCATTTGGATTGGCAAGTGCCCGAAGCTTTTATTGTTAGCAGCGGAGAAGGCACGCTTTCTCCAAGTGGTTTCGAGCTACCTGGGACGGGATTGGTTTACATGGCGTCCAATATCGTCAGCGGCATTGAAGAGACTTCGTTGGCAGCCAAGAGCGGCCTTGCACCGGGCGATATTGTCAAGCAGTTTCGGTTTGACGGCAGCGGCGAAAAAGATGCCGAATACCTGACAAAAGTCTTCGTTTCTGGTTACAAAGAACTACTGAAAGAGACGCCTTTGGATAAGAGTCGCAACATCCAGTACTTTCACAATTTAGCGCAGTCCTTCCGCGCCGGAATGCCGGTGGACATCAGTTATGAGCGAGAGGGAAAAGTAGCAGAAACGCGAGCAGACATTTACGCCGAGTCGAATTGGTTTTGGCCGGAACGGGGAGTTACCTTCACGCCGCTTCAGTTTGAGCACAAAGCTACGACGATGGTCTCAGCGATCACGATGGGTGCTGGAGAAATCCGCCGTCGTATGGGCAACGTTCTCGAATTCCTGGAGCTACTCGTCAAAGGTAGAATGCCTTTTAAAGTGGTGGGTGGGCCGGGCATGATTGCGGTCGAGGCGACCGATGCGGCCTCGAAAGGGATCTCGCCACTACTGATGTTCTTAACCATGCTGAGCGCCAATTTGGCGATCATCAACTTCCTGCCGATTCCTGCTTTGGATGGCGGGCACATGATGTTTTTGACGGCCGAAGCAGCTCTGGGAAAACCAGTCAACGAAGCATGGCAAATGCGGCTCACCATGATCGGCGTGCTTGGGCTGCTGTGCTTAATGGGGGCAGTCATTATCAATGACACCGTCAATCTCACGCGAATGTTCGGCGGATAGGAGCTTGGGCGTCTAGCACTTCGCGCAAGCTAGTGATTCCTGGACCCAATTCACTAGCTTGCGCGTCGTGCTACTGGAAGCAGAACAATCCAGCAGGACAAGCCTGCGGTATTCCTGAAACCCACCGGGTAGTGCGAAACAATGACGGAACAGTTGGGACAACTGTTCTACAAACAACTGTTCTACAATAGGTTGTATTGGACGGCCTTGTCGCTAATATCCTTGCGGCACCAGGCTCCTGGCCATCGAATCGCTTGCACAGCTTTGTATGCCTGTAGCTTCGCATCTGCCAGACTTGAACCTAGTGCAGTAACCCCAAGGACTCGGCCTCCGTTGGTAACGACTTGCCCATCGACCAACTTGGTACCAGCATGAAAAACTTTAACGTCGGGAATCGCAGCTGCCGCGTCCAAGCCGCGAATAGAACGTCCGTTTTCGTACTCGCCGGGATAGCCTTGGCTTGCCATAACTACACAAATCGAGGGTCGAGGATCCCAAATGGGTGCATCGATTTCGTTGAGGCGTCCATCGACGGTTGCTTCCAAGATATCGAGTAGATCGCTTTGCAATCGCATCAAGAGTGGCTGGCATTCAGGGTCACCAAACCGGACATTGAACTCGAGGACTTTGGGGCCAGTCTGCGTTAGCATTAGTCCGGCATAGAGGACACCGCGAAAAGGCTTTCGATTCCGTTTCATCGTGTGAATGGTTGGCACCAAAATTTGGTCTTCAATAGTTTCGATGAGTTCTTGGGTTACTATCGGGGTTGGAGAATATGCGCCCATTCCGCCAGTGTTTGGACCGGTATCTCCATCGTAAGCCGCTTTGTGGTCTTGGGCAGCAGGTAAAGTTAAGATGGTTTTGCCATCGGTGATTGCGAGAATACTAACTTCGGGCCCTTCGAGGCGTTCCTCGATC
>JANLUJ010000499.1:0-5880 GCA_031363425.1 Pirellula sp. | reverse complement strand
TACATTGATGGGCAAGCCTGCTTTTGCTGCTTGGCAAGCCGCTATTGGTTCTCCGCATGCCGATGCACGGGGCAGGCTGGCGCTGTTGGCCGTGAGGTCTGGCGAGCAGTCGTTGATGACGGACTTGTGCGTTGCGGCAATCGATGAACGGATAGATCAAGGAATTCGAAATGAACTTGCAATGATCGCTGCGAATCGCAACAAATCCATCCCATCGGGCAAAGAAATTTATCGCCATGCTTTAGACCATATGCAAAAGTCGCTGAAAGCATTTCAAACGATCCGATGGATGGATGAGCCGGATGCCTTTACATCTTGGCAACTTTCCACCGATGGCAGAGCAGTGCAAGAACTATCCGCTCGGCTGGCAGATTTGGAATGGACCAGAGCGGCTCAGTATGCTCATTCGGCGATGCAATGCGGTGAATTTGCCGATAGCAGTTCAGGCCTCGCAGTTGCGGTACTTTGTGAAAACGCTTGTCGTCTTTCGCCGGGAGCCGCTAACACATTGACGCTGGCAAATGCGGTACCAAGTTTGCCAGGCACTATTGTCGATAGTTACGAGTTTGGCTGTTTGGTATGGGATGCGTCGGTAAGCAGCAATTTAGCATCGGCACAGTTAACGGCTATCCGAAACCTTGGGCGTTGGGCCAGTGCGTCGACCATCCCAAACGCTGTCCGCGAACGACTTTCCAAAGCATGCAGTTCTGGCTTTGCCTCAGTTCGGTACTTTGCAGCTCAAGCCCTGTTAGGAACGATGTACCTGCATGCTGAGGATGGTTCGGTTCAGTTGTCTGATGTGCATTTTGAAGGTCGGCATCAACTAGAGAAGGTTCTTTCTGAAATGCGAATGCTGGAGGGTAGTCCTCTCGCCTTAGTGGTGGGTGGAGCCGAAGATTTGAGGACACACACTCGAACCCTTTTGGAAGCGTTTGGTTTTCGCGTTCTAGAAGCAGCTTCAGCATCACAAACGATGAGCTACTTGAGGGCGGGGCAACCGATTGAGGCCGTTTTCGTGGTTTCGCATGTTTTGGAAATGAATCTGGGAGAGCTTGCTCAGCGAGTACGATCCAACGCAGCTACAGCAACGTGCCCCATTGCGATTCTTGCTGCATCCTTAAGCAGAGGAGAGCATGAGATTGCAGGGGCCGACCCCCGTGTGGTGATGGGGAGTGTTCCGCCCGAGCAGGCCGGTTTCGCGGATATTCTCCGCCGGATGAGCATTGTGAGCCAATCCCCATCGCTCGATTCCGCCAATCGAAACACATGGCGTGAACTTTCAAGTGCCTATTGGTTGGACCAGCAGAACAAGTTTGTGTCTGCTCTGCCAAAGGCTACCCAGGCAACCACGGTTGACACTCCCGTAGGCCAAATGCAATTGCTCCAGTATTCGATCGACGACTCTAATACATTGCCCAAACGCGAGCAGGCTAGCCAAAAATTTGTGCAATCCGTTAAGCAATTTGGCGTATTGATATCTTCGGAGGCTGTTAAGGCTCTGTACGATGAGTATAACAAGCGAGGTCCAAACGAAATGGACCTAAGAATTGTCCTCGGACGCATCTTGGATGCGATCGAGGCGGCCAAGGGAAATAGGCTCTGGGCCGAAGTCGCACCCTAACGCTGGTCGCGTGTAACGACGCCGACCTGGATTTTTGGCGTCAACCACGAGTTAGTGACAAATGGCCAGTTTCGGACTGGAAAACGAAGGAAACTATCGACACAACAGTAGCATCCAGCTGCCGGGAGTGATCGGATCATGCCCTGCAATGCAGGACGTTTTTCGGGTGACTCGACGCGTCGCGATGAGCAACGCCTCGGTTCTGCTGCTAGGTGAAACAGGGACCGGCAAAGAGGTCATTGCCAACGCAATTCACCACCTTAGCAATCGGAACGGCGGTCCCTTTGTTAAAGTCAATTGCGGTGCCCTAAGTGAAAGTTTGCTCGAGAGCGAACTCTTTGGCCACGTTCGGGGAGCGTTCACTGGAGCTGTTGGGAATCGCGCTGGGCGCTTCGAAACAGCCCATACCGGCACCATCTTTTTGGATGAAATCAATAGCACATCCATGCACCTGCAAGTCAAACTCCTGCGAGTCTTGCAGCAAAGGGAATTTGAAAGGGTTGGCGACACAGAGACCATTACGGTGGACACTCGAGTGATTGCCGCTAGCAATCGAGATTTAGCAGACGAAATCCGCAATGAAAAATTCCGCGAGGATCTCTATTGGCGTCTGAATGTCGTACCAATCGAACTGCCACCTCTACGAAAACGCCGAGAAGACATTCCCGCGCTGATCGCTCATTTCTTACATCAGTACAGTGCAAGTAACGATCGGTATGTTGTGCACATCCAACGCGAAGCCATGCAGGCTCTTCAAGACTATCATTGGCCGGGAAACGTTCGAGAATTGCAGAATTACATCGAACGATCGGTTGTGATGGCTGACTCGGATGAGTTAACCGTTCAGCTTTTGCCCGGTTGCGTTTCGGGCACGGCACCAATCGCAGTTTCAAACGAGGCCCGTCCGCTTGATTTCGATTCGTTGATACGAGATGTTGTTCAAGAAGGGATTCGTACCAGCAATCTCGATCAAACCGATTTGCATAGCAAGGTTGTGGACCGAGTGGAGAAAGAGTTGATCGCGCAGGTGCTTACCGCCTGCAATTTCGTACAAACCAAAGCTGCTACTAGATTGGGAATCAATCGGAACACACTACACAAAAAGATGAAAGACTATAACCTAGAGGGGCAAGACACATTCGAGTAATCAGACCGTCAAATTGAAAGAAACTATCCCTCCATTGGCGAGCATAGGTGCTCTCGCTAGTGCGTGGTCCGCAAAACAAGCAATTGTCGGACTGCCGGTCGCATCCAACCGTCTTGCAACCTCCTACGAAGTATCATTATGCCCCATGCTTTCAGTTCAATTCCTAAAGCCGTTGCTGCGATAGCCCGCGGCCAAGTCGTGATCGTCCTCGATGACGAAGACCGGGAAAACGAAGGGGACTTCGTTTGTGCCGCTCAAGGTGTGACGACCGAAACGATCAATTTCATGCTTCAAGGCCATGGCCAGTTGTGCGCACCGGTATTGCCATCAGTTTGCAATCGGCTTGAACTACGTCCGCTCGTAGAACAAAACACATCACCTCTCAGCACCGCCTTCATGACGCCCGTGGATCACGCCGGTTGCAAAACTGGGATTACTGCAGGTGAACGGGCTGAGACCATTCGGCGACTAGCTTCGGATTCAAGCAAGCCAACGGACTTTGTGAAGCCTGGCCACGTTTATCCCCTTGTGGCCATGGAGGGTGGTGTTCTGCGACGAGCCGGACATACCGAAGCGGCTGTTGATTTGGCTCGAATGGCCGGACTTATTCCAGCGGGGGTCTTGTGCGAAATCCTGAATAGCCAAGGGGACCGCGCTACGCGTGACGAGTTGCTGGGAATGGCAGTCAAGCACCAGTTAGAAATCATCACGGTTGAACAGCTGATTTCGCATCGACGCATGAATGAGAAACTCGTGACGCGAGCCGCTCAAGCCAAATTGCCAACCAAGTATGGGGACTTCGACATCGTGATTTACGGCGTCCAATTCGAAACCCAGGAGCCAATGGCCTTGGTCATGGGAAACATTCTTGACGAATCGGACCCGGCGCCGCTGGTCCGCATGCATAGCAGTTGCTTTACGGGTGATTTGATTTCGTCGTTGCGATGTGACTGCGGAGACCAATTGCATCAAGCTTTGAACGCGATCGCAAGAGAAGGACGCGGCGTGCTGGTTTACTTGCCTCAAGAGGGCAGAGGCATTGGCCTGGCTCAAAAGATTCGTGCATACGCTTTGCAGGAGCAAGGACTCGACACGGTCGAAGCGAATCACGCCCTAGGATTTAAGGCGGACATGCGAGACTACGGAGTCGGTATTCAAATCCTAAAGGACTTGGGCCTTCGCCGAATTCGACTCTTGACGAACAATCCAAAGAAGACCGAAGCCTTCAACCTGCGCGGCTTTGACTTGACAGTTACCGACCAAGTCCCCATTGTTTCGAAAGCCAACGAACATAACGCAATCTACCTCGCAACCAAACGAGACAAGATGGGGCATACTCTTCCGTAAGGCGAGCAGGTCTTACTTCGATTCAGTCTTTGTTATTTCCTTCAAAGTTATCATTCGCTCTCGGATGCCTGTGAACAGGAATTCCCAATCCATTGCCGGTCCGGGATCGATTTTGTTTTCCTGAACATGGTAGTGCCCGAGCATGCCGCTAAACGAAGCCCATTGTTCATCTGTCAACGTTCGATCCATCACGTGCCCGTCTAAGGTTCGAGGTGCATCTGGTTTTATTCCGGGAAAGATATCGCATATCGCGGCGGATAACTTGATAAGTGACTCATACTGCTCAGGTGTGTAGTCGTACTGTTGATATTCCTTGCCGCGAATCGAACCGACGATTGGATCATTGCGTCGAGGGCGGTGGCTTGCCATGCCCGTTCCTTTACATCCAGGGTTTGGTAAATAGTCCCATCCACATCCAACATAAAGTGAACGCTTAAACCGCGCCGATCATGCAATACATAGAAGCATTGCGCGCTAGTCCCGCAAACATCGAAATGCAAAACAAACTGGTCGACTTTATCCTTTAGCAAATCCAAATTCCAACCGCCGCCACGAATTTGTTCCATCTGCTCCTGTGAGAATTGATGTTCCATCGAACTTTCAAATCGCATGCCATATCGGTCAGGACTGGTTTCCTGAGGTTTGGCTACGAATTCGACTTTGCCAGCTTGCATTTCCTCGACGGTACTCTTCCATTTTCGCTGAGCGAAGGGAGCGAATCTGCGTTCGGTGCGGTATGCATCAAAGCCACCCTCGTCGATCCACAATTTTACTGGCGCTCCGATACGATAAAGTTGGCCGCACACCATGATTTCATCGCCATACCTCTTTTGCATTCCTAGAATTGGCTGGGATGCTTGGCCCCAGACCGTGGAGGGCTCCAATTCAAACAATGGAAATAAGCAGCATAGGGCAAGCCGCAGGTAGCTACTGACCCCAATGTTCGCGAGTAAGCATCGGCACTTTCGAAGGATAGGAATCATCAATGTGTTCTGCAAGTATATGCAATCTAATATCGAACAACCAACAAAAGTCAATGTAGAAGGCACATTCCATGTGCCGTTCACCAAGAATCACTGTCAATTCCCTCCAGCGGACGGCACGACGGAGCGTGCCTGCTACTTTTGTAGGCTACGTCAGTATCGGCTGATCGAGAGGAGACTGGTACCACACACGGCCCAGGGGGCCATGCTACATCTCTTACCTCCAACAGCTATTGCCTGGACAATGGTGTGATTTTCAGTCGTAACGATACGCTGCCTCGCTGAACCACGACTTCCGTTTCTTGTCCGACTTTCAAAGCTTCAATTGCATAGGTGTAGTCGTATACATTCTCCACCTTCCGTCCAGCCAATTCGACGATGATGTCTTTGGCGAGTAGCCCAGCTTTGGCTGCCGCGCGCGATCGCCTCGAACACCGTGTCGCAGGCCGAGCTGCCGATGGCTTGCGAGATGCCCGAGCAATGCAGCCAGCGCGCGCTTTCGATCAAGCCGGCGGGGATCGTCGCCGGTGTCATGCGGCTGGCGGCACTGCCCGCGCGTCGGTACGAGAAACGGTGGCCGTCGCTGCCATGGGTCACGAAGTAGATCCCGGTGGCGCCGCCGGCAAGTCGGTGTACACCGCGGGTATCGAGCCCCTCGCGTTGCCACAGCGCGAGCAGGTCGTCGCCGAACAGGTCGTCGCCGATCTGCGTCAGATAGGCGCTGCGCGCGCCGATGCGCGCCGCAGCGATGGCGCAGTTGGAGGTATCGCCGCCGAAGCCGG
>JANLUJ010000483.1:0-2850 GCA_031363425.1 Pirellula sp. | reverse complement strand
GCTTGACGTCCATTCCCCCGTGCCATCACATGATATATTGCGTTCGGAAATTCTATTCGTAGAGGTCTAGCCATCGGAATAATCTACCACTCAATGTACCGTCTGTAAACTGAAAAAAGGGTCTGACCCCACCTGGTTTCTATGACCCCACCTGGTTTCTAGTTGTGCCTGAGCTACAGTACAAAATTGTCGCGATTGCCAAGTCGTACGATAGTCGATATGCTAAACTGATCCAGATTGTTCTCAACGCTACATCAACGGTGGTAGAAGTGTTGCGGCTTGTATGCCAGCATGCTTAACGAGGTTATTTGCTAGTCGGATGGTGCACTCGAAATGGCCTTATCCAAATCCCAATCCGCGAAGTCGAAATTGGCCATTCCACTCCGTCGCTCCTCTAAAACGAAAACCTTGGACAAGCTGACGTTGCAAACGGAAAAAATCCGCTGGACTTTTCTGACGAATCACGCGCATGTCTTGATCCTCTTGTCTCAAGACTCATCTTTGGTCTTGAGGGAAGTCGCTTTGAAGATCGGCATTACCGAGCGAGCGGTACAAAGAATCATCGCTGACCTTGAACAAGATGGCTTCATCGAGCGTCAGAAAGTCGGACGAAGAAACCAATATCGCATCCTAACAAAGCATCCTTTGCGGCACCCAATTGAATCGCATCGCTCCATCGGAGATTTGATCGCACTGATTGTTACCAATCGTTGAGCTCCATAGCGTATCAGGTATATTTATCTTCCCGAACTACCTGGACTTCGCTCATGAATGCAACCACCGCAAAGCGAGGGAAAAAGTCTTTCTGAAGAACGGTTAGAATTTTATCTGCTGTTTCCCGTTTGGCGATGACTTCTATCTTAATATTGTCACCAAGTATCTCACTTATACGCCGCTGGCGCGAGCCTTCGCCAGAAACCTCAGTCAGCGTGAACCCTTTGGCTCCAGCAAGGCGAATCTCGTGAATTAGCCTATCCTTCAGAAGCGCCTCAGCCACTATCGTCAACAAAGTCAGCGTATAGGTATTCATGGAGAATCGTGTCCAGCAATGGCCAATGCCATTCGAAAGTACAGGGGAATTCCAACTAGTAGATTGAAGGGAAATGTTATCGCTAGCGCGGCTGTCAAGTAGAATGTCGGGTTTGCTTCAGGCAATGTCATTCTCACGGCCGGAGGCGCGGCGATATAGCTGGCACTGGCTGCCATGGTTCCCAAGACGGTGCAACTGCCTGCGTCAAGTCCCGCCAATGCGCCTAGATAGACACCCACTGCACCATGAATTATGGGCGCAGCAATTCCGAAAGCGATCAAGAACGCGCCGGCATGTTTCAGGTCGGCTAATCGCGAACCCGCAACCAATCCCATCTCAAGCAGGAACAGCGTTAAAACGCCCTTGAACATCCATTCTCCTTTGTCAAAAAACGGTTTCACTGAAGCATAGCCTTCGTAACCGATAATGAAGCCGATGACCATGCCGCCGACCAGCAAAACCATGGAACGAGCTGTCAGCAATTCATGCCAAACCGCACCGAGCGAAGGACTGGAGGCATCAACTCCAAGACCGTTCGAAGCATTCTCTAAATTTCGCTTCGAATTTGCCAATCCAACGACGCCAATTGCCAACGCGATTTGAATCCCTGGAATTTCTAACAGCGTGAGCAGTGTCGGCATAAAGGGGGCGACGGATCCCTCGCCCAAATTCGCGAACACGAATTTCTCGGCTGCGATAAAGGTGACTGCAGAAACAGAGCCGTAGTGAGCGGCGATGCCTGCCGCATCTGCAATCGAGAATCGTCCCAAATAGCGCAGTGTCAGGAATGAACTGATGGGTGTAATGCAACCTAGGACGATCGTAACCACCGCCGGCAACAGGATTTGTTGCCATTGGCTATGAGAAAGCTCGACCCCGCCTTTAAGCCCCAGGGCAAACAAAAGATAGATGGAAAGAGACGTGTATAGATCGCGGGGAATAGACATCTCGCTCTTGATCAAGCGACAGACTATCCCGAATGCAAATGCCAACACCATCGGAGAACAGATGTTGGACTGAAACATTTGGAAGAGTGTCATGCTTTCCTTCAACTTTCAAGTTGTGGTAGTTCGACGCGAGCGACCTTGCCAGTGCTTAGATCATAAACACCGCCAGCGATGACCAGCTTTTTCTCACGGACGAGTTTGGCGATCACAGGGGACGATTCGGCCAGAGTCGTCGCTTGATTTCGCACATTGACCTCAACCGCTTTGTCGAGATCGCCTTTGGCTTCTTTTGCCGCCGGTCGAATGTGCTGAAAGAGTCCGCTAATCTGCCCTGGAACTTCGTCCGCTTTGATGGTCGCCGCAACCGCTCCACAATTGGAATGCCCCAGCACAAAAAGTACTTTTGCTCCAAGCACCAGCGTGCCGAACTCCAGACTGCCGACGTTCTCACTCGAAGCGATATTGCCGGCGATGCGGGTAACGAAGAGATCGCCAAATCCCTGATCAAACACAATCTCGATCGGCACACGTGAGTCCGCACAACCGAGAAAAGCCGCAAAGGGTTTTTGCTCTTTCGCGACTTCTCGCACTCGTTCGATATTGCGATGTTTGGCTAGCGGTTCGCCCTTGGCAAAGCGATCGTTCCCTGCATAAAGATACTTCAATACGTCTGCTGGCGAGGCATCGTTTGCGAGTCCCTGCGCCTCGCTGGCACAGCAATTGCCGGCGAGCCATCCATTTGCCGAAAGTGCCAGGCCCGCCGTTAGTATCCTTCGGCGATTCGTATGATTGTTTTCGAACTTCGGAGAGACAGCACCCCGTTCAAGCCCTCGTCGCTCATCCAATTGGGTAGGTTGTTGTCTTGATCGAAAA
>JANLUJ010000445.1:0-3396 GCA_031363425.1 Pirellula sp. | reverse complement strand
CGCGGTTTGCGCGACCATCGGCAGGGCGGCGGCTTGGACCAACGAAAGCGTTTTTGGCTTAAGGGCGATCTGCGATTGGTTGACCGCGACATATTCGGCATACGTGCCTCCGTGACCAAAATCCGCCATTGTATAGACTTCGTCGCCCACCTTGAGCGTCGTAATAGCCGTACCGATCTGCTCGACCGTGCCGGCACAGTCCCAGCCGAGCGTGAGCGGAAACGATTTTGGGATCATGTCCTTCATGTACCCGGCACGGATTTTGGCGTCGATGGGATTGAAGGAGGTCGCGGCGACGCGGATCAAGACCTCGTCTGGCTGCAGCGTTGGCATTGGTGAGTCTTCGTAGCGCAGGGTGCTGGCGTCGCCGTATTCGTGGATTCGGATGGCTTTCATTATTTTTCGTCTCCTTTAGGTAGAGTCTACGTCGCGCTTGTCAGCCGCGACTCCGTGTGGTTCGAGCGGTCTAACGCTAAGCATCAGTTGCGGCGCGGAGCGCCGTCAGCTGCATGCGGTTGCTAGGCCGCGGAGCTACGGACCAACGCATAGATTGGGAACCGTAAGCCGCGTGAAAAGATGAGGTGACGCTACGGCGCTAGACGGGTAATTCCCTAGCGCCTGCTTGAATTCCGGATGGTTGAACGCCGCCCGGAAATGAGCCACTGACTCCCACAACGCGTAGTTCATGAATACTGTGCTTCCAGCAATGCCTTGATGCAACTGAGTTGAGATGTAGCCGGGCTGCTGCTTCATCCAGTTCGCGTCGGCTTCCCACGCTTTCAATAACGCGGGGATGTCTTCCGGTGCGACCTGGAAGATGTTCACCAAGACAACTGGTGAGACGTCGGTATTGACCTGTTGAAAGATTGGAGTGTTTTGATCAAGTGGTTTGAGCTGAAGCATCTAGGGTCCTTTGCTGTATTCTGAAGTAAGAACAGCAGTCTATCCGATCCAGCTGGCGTTGAGCAAGCGACCATCTCCAATGTCCACAATCGGATGTTCAACGTGTGGAAATAGTAGCTGCTAGGTTGCTGCTAGGCCGATCCTGCAGGAGTACGACGCTTTCACAGTGGATGAGAATACCTATATGGATGGCCCCGGTATTCATCCCGAAATGGTTTTGAACCGATCAGTCTGCGTTGAACCCGACAATATCTCCAAAATCATCAGCCATTCAGTTCGAAGGAAAGGTTTTGGACTAAACTCAGACAAGCGGACCAAAGAATGTCCGATAATTTTCGGTGAGTCGCTCAACTCACTGAACATTCCACTCAGAAAGTATCCTTGACATGACTTACTTCTATGTTGGCCTTCTAATTGTCGGCATCGTTTTTGCGATATTGATTTGGTTGACGGTTCGATATATCCCCAACAGCAAGGTCGGGATTGTCGAAAAGTTGTGGTCCGCCAAAGGTTCATTGTCCGAAGGTGCCATCGTGGCGCTCAATGGTGAAGCTGGCTTCCAACCGGACGTTTTACGAGGCGGGATCCATATCGGTTATTGGCGCTGGCAATATGCGGTACATAAACGTCCCTTGGTTACCATCAAGCAAGGGAAGATGGGCTATATCTTCGCGCGTGCGGGTGAAGCGCTTGGTCCCAGCCAAACTCTTGGCAAGGTGGTGGATTGCAACAATTACCAAGATGTTAAGACGTTTTTGCAACATGGTCAGAAAGGTCGGCAACGAGCTATCCTTCGCGAAGGTGTCTATGCCGTAAACCATGCAGTATTTAGCATCATTACCCACGATGGAATTTTTGCGATTGACAATGATCGCAGTTTGGCTGAGTGGCGGACGGCACTCGAGGAGCAGCAGGGTTTTGACCCGGTGGTGATCGGCAGTTCTGCAGAAAAGAAGATTGACGATATCGGCATTGTCACCACGCAGGACGGCCCATCCTTGGAACAGGGCGAGATTATTGCTCCTCCCGTTGGCAACGATGCTGGCGATGCGAATTACCACAACAACTATCAGGATATTGAAGCGTTTCTCAAGGCGGGTGGTCGGCGTGGTAAGCAATACGCTCCGTTGTTGGATGGCACATACTTCATCAATCGTTGGTTCGCCACCATCGAGTTGATTCCGAAGGAAGTCGTCACGATTGGCGAAGTCGGCGTGGTCGTGAGTTACTATGGCAAACAGGGAAGCGATACGTCCGGAGTCCAATTTCGGCATGGTGAGCGTGTCCATCAAGGCGAACGCGGCGTGTGGGAATCGACCCTAGGCCCCGGAAAATATCCGTTTAATACGTATGCCGGGCAGATTATTCGCGTACCGACGACCAACTTTGTTCTGCACTGGATTACGGGCAAGAGCGAGGGTCACAAGTACGACGAGTCGCTGCAATCGATCGATTTGATTACCAAGGACGCCTATGAGCCGATCCTGCCATTGTCGGTGGTCGTCCATATCGACTACCAGAAGGCGCCGAACGTGATCCAGCGGTTCGGAGATGTGAAAAAGTTGATCACACAGACAATTGACCCGATGTTGAGCGCCTATTTCCGCGACGTGGCTCACAAGAAGACGATGTTGGAACTGGTGCATAGCCGCGATGAAATCCAAGCTCAGGCCCGCCAGGAATTGAGGGCCAAATTCGAGCTATTCGATATTCAGTGTGTCGATGTTTTGATCGGAAAACCATCATCCAAAGCGGATGACGGCAAGATCGAAAATCTATTGGAACAGCTTCGTCTTCGTCAGTTGTCGTTGGAGCAGATCGAAACGTACGACAAGCAACAGAAGGCTGCTGAAAAGAAGAAGGCCTTGAATGATGCCAACGCCACGGCCGATATGCAGGAGAAACTTACGCAATCGGCCATCCAAATCAGTATCCAAACCAACGAAGCCGAAGCCGCATTGGCACGGGCACGTAAAGATGCCGAACGAAAGGTGGTTACCGCCAAGGCTGAGAGTGAAAGCATCTCCTTGGAAGGAAAGGGCCAAGCTGACAAAGTCAATTTGGTTGGTACGGCGGAAGCCCAAGTCCTGCAGAAGAAAGTCGACTCCTATGGCGATCCGAAATTATATGCCATCTCCGTCGTGGCCGACGCGTTGTCGCACAGCCAGCAACCGTTGGTCCCCGAAACGATGTTGGGCTCCGGCGGTGAAGGCTCACAGGGCGGAATGCTCGGCGTTCTTATGTCGCTGCTCGTGGCCGAGAAGTTGGGAGTTAAAGTCGGCATCCCTGCCAAGCCGGAAGCGACAGGCAACGCTGAACGTAGTGAATAATCGCTAGATGGTGAAAACATAGTCAGAAATGCTCGCTAGTGCTAGTGGTGCGTCAAACTCTAATTTTAGGGTAGACAGACTTAAGTTTAAAGCGTGCATCGCCGATTCGCATTTGCCAGTCGACGCCGCGTTGTTTGGCATTGATATCGCTTGACCACGCGGC
>JANLUJ010000434.1:0-1893 GCA_031363425.1 Pirellula sp. | reverse complement strand
TGAGCCTGCTGCATAGCAAACGATCGAGTGTGGAGTTTTCGCGTTCTTCCAGCAGTGAGCCGCTGGCTGTTGTCGCGCTGAAGAGCAAGAACATGACAGCGATGCCAGCCGCGCACATGGCTATTACAGGATTCGTTTTCTTGCCACCTATGATGTCGACAGTGGCTATGGATGGCGGTTTGGGTTGGTTCATAGAAAGCGCCGCATTGGAAGTGAACGCAGCCTGCGAAACGCCATCGGTAGTTACTGGAGGATTGGTGTCGAAGCGACTGCCGGGAGAAGTGCGAGTTTGGGCGATTTCTGCATTGGCGGTCATCACCGCTTTTTGTACGACTGCCGTCAAGACTTGTGACGCGACTTGGTCGAACGAATCCGTCAGGATTTCGACTTCGGCGGAACCGACGGTTGCGGGATTGAGTTTGGTGAAGACAACTGCTGCGGAAACCATGCCTCGCCGCACCAGGTCTTCGGCCGTTTCACGAGATACCGAGACGGCGTTGGTTGCATGGCCGGTTGATTTTGAAGATCGCTCGGTAAGACGCAGCGACTTCTGCTCTTGCAGTAGCGCGACGGCACGGTCGGAGAGTTCGGAAGGCCATTCGTTGCTGATAGCTACCTTGATTTTGGGGGTAGACGATGACGAGTCTCTCGAACCGAATATCAATGCGAAGATGCTGAAGAAAACCATTGGCACAATGAAAGTGAGGAGCAGTTCCGATCGATTGTTTCGAAGTCGACGCCAACTGGTTTGAATGACCGTCCATATCATAAAGAGCAATCCTTTAGAGAGCGGCAACAAAGAGTTTACCAAACATGCAGGTCCGCATCTCCGAGGCGAACATTTCGCTGCGGCCAAGAAAAATACCGCTGGCTTGTCCAGCGGATTTGTTCTGTTGTAAGGCTACATTCATTCGCGAAGTTCCTTGCCCGTCAGGTGCAAAAAGACGTGGTGCAAATTGGGTTGATGCACCTCTAAGTCGCTAACGGTACCGCCGACGCGTTGGATGCGTTCCAAGATGAGAGGCAATTCTTCTACGACGTTGTCAACGAAACAGACGAACCGATTTCGAGCAGCAATCCATTCCATTCCAGGCGGGGCAGCGACGAGAATACCATGGGTTTCGATCGCGACTTCGCGGCGCGCGCCGATCGTCGATGCGATCAATTCCTCAATCGTTCCGTCTGCAACGACTTTGCCTTGATCGATGATCACAATCCGATCGCTACGCGATTCCGCTTCATCGAGATGGTGTGTAGTAAGGACGATGCTCGTGCCCTGTTGGCTTAATTCATCGAGCATGTCAAAGATGCGTTGTCGGCTTTGAGGATCGACGCCAACGGTGGGCTCATCCAACAGCAAAATGTTAGGTCGATGCAAGACTCCACAGGCGATATTGACGCGCCGTTTCATGCCACCGGAGAAGCGACTTGTCAGTTCATCGGCTCGATCCTCCAGTCCAATCCATTTCAAAGCCCAAGAGACCCGTTCTCGCAATCGACGGCTTCGCAAACCGTGCAGTTGTCCAAAGCACTCAAGATTCTCTCTAGCCGTTAAGTCTAAATAGATTGCGAGGTCCTGAGGGATTACCCCCAATTGCTGTTGGACGTCGGGTTCGCGAATGGAGCGGCCGAACAATAGCACTTGACCATCATCGGGTCGAACTCGACCACACATCGAACGAATCAGGGTTGTTTTGCCGGCGCCATTTGGGCCCAAAAGGGCAAGCCGTTCTCCTGGCGCGACGGAAAAGGAGGTTCCGCATAGGGCTTGGGTGTTGCCGTACTTTTTCCAAATATTCACGACAGCAAGTGCTGGCGTGGTGATACTCGCGAAGGGTTCAATTTGAGCTAGCATAGATTTTGTACCAGGAGTTGAATCGTGGCGGATGCTGC
>JANLUJ010000409.1:0-2601 GCA_031363425.1 Pirellula sp. | reverse complement strand
GTTCTACTTAACAGACTGTCCGGAGTTGTTGCTGAAAAATGGCAGGAAAGTGGACGCACGTCCAGTATTGAAGGCTTGCGAATCGCTGAGCATCAACACCATTGATGAGTTAGCGATGGTCGAATCGAAAATGCGAGAGATGGGTTACCAATGCGCGAGTTAAAGATTTTCAGTGGCCGAGCCAACCCGCAGTTGGCTAAGGACATTTGCAATTTCCTGCATTTGGATCTTGGCTCCATCACCTTAAGCAAGTTTCCTGATGGCGAAAACAACTGCAAGGTCGAGGACGATGTGCGCGGACGCGACGTCTATTTGATCCAACCGACTTGCCCGCCCGTCAACGACAACTTGATGGAACTTTTGATTATGATCGATTCCTGCAAGCGGGCCAGCGCCGCGAGAATTACAGCCGTCATGCCGTATTACGGCTACGCTAGGCAAGACCGAAAAGACGAAGGCCGAACACCGATCACCGCCAAGTTGGTCGCAAATGTGATAACTAGAGCAGGCGCTGATCGAGTTCTCGCAATGGACTTGCACGCTCCGCAAATCCAAGGGTTCTTTGACGTCCCTGTCGATCACTTGTATGCTGCACCGGTCTTCACTACTTACTTTCAAAGCCGCATGCTTGATCCCGCAGAAATCGTGGTGGTCAGTCCAGACGAAGGAAGCATCAAGCGAGCGATCGGCCATGCTAAACGACTCGGGGGAAAACTTGCAATCATCGACAAGCAACGCGATAGTGCATTGAAGACACAACAGAAGTATATCATCGGTGGGCCAGTCGAGGGAAAAATCTGCCTGATGTTCGACGACATGATCAGCACGGCAGGTTCCATCTGTGGTGCCGCAAATCTGGTGCATAAAGCCGGCGCCAAGGAGATTCATCTGGCCGCAACACATGGCGTTCTTTGCGAAAACGCAATCGAAAACCTACGTCGATCTCCGATCAACAGTTTGGTGATAACCGACACGATACCGCTTCCGGCGGAAAAGAAATTGGATACCATTCATGTTCTTAGTGTGGCACCGCTTTTGGCCGAAGCAATTCGGCGGATCCACTCCAATAAATCCATTAGTCAGATGTTTACGACTTAGCCGACCGGCGCTTGTCTGAATCGGAAGTTAAGCGGCATTTGAAGATTCGAAGGCAAATGGTTACACTGTTGAGTTGAGAAATGTTTGAGCAGACGGCATGCTCGATTGATTTTCCCACTT
The DNA here is from genome assembly GCA_031363425.1 of Pirellula sp. Classification (GTDB taxonomy): domain Bacteria; phylum Planctomycetota; class Planctomycetia; order Pirellulales; family Pirellulaceae; genus JBKCUI01. The sequence continues at coordinate 1,383 of JANLUJ010000409.1, read as the reverse complement.
TGATTGAGGCGATGGTTTGAGGTTGGCATGCTGCAGAATATTCGCAAGCTTCAATTGACGGAGGTCCAACGAGACGGGATGCGGTTTGCCGGAAAATTCAACGCCCAGCTCATGGATTATTTGCGTCAGTACATTGGGCCAGGAATCTCGACGGACGAAATCGATCGACTTGTTACAGACTACACGCACCAGCACAAACATACACCCGCCACACTTGGCTACTTGGGTTACACCAAGAGCTGCTGCACGAGCGTCAACGAAGTAATTTGCCACGGTATTCCAAACGACTATGTTCTCAAGGCCGGCGATATCATCAATGTCGATATTACATCCATCGTGGACGGATGGCATGGCGATCAATCGGAAACTTTTCTGATAGGGGCCGTATCCGATGAGGGACGGAGAGTTACGCAGTGCGCATTTGATGCAATGCATCGAGCCATACAGGCATTAGAACCTGGATGTCCAGTCAGCGTAATCGGTGACAACGTGGTCGAGGAAGCGACTCTGCGCGGCTTCTCGGTGGTACGAGAATACGTTGGGCACGGACTTGGCAGACGTTTCCATCAGTATCCAAATATCCCTCACGTGCCTGACCGTAAAAGCAAACAGGAGCGACTATTGCCTGGCATGTGCTTTACCGTAGAACCGATGATCAACGCAGGAACTCGTTTTACAAAACTGGACACAAAAGACAATTGGACGGTAAGGACTCGCGATGGCCGCTTGTCTGCGCAATTTGAGCATACCGTTCTAATGCGCGAGGATGGACCCGAGATACTGACGCAGTGCGTCAACGGTCCGCGACGTGGACATAAGTTCTAAGGCGAGCGGCAGGCTGGGAACTACTACTGAGCCTGAGGCGCTAGCCGAGCCACGCAGCGCGAAATCGGCTAGCGCCTCAGGCTCAGGAAATGAATTCAATGTTACATTGCAAACTGCCGTTTACCTAAAATGCAAGGTACCATCACAATACACGTTTAACTGCGCGGTGGTGGGACAATATTCGGCCGGGTGACAGCGCCGCCCGGTAATCTTCGTCGAACAGAGCTAAAAACGTGCTGTGCCGAGTAAGCAGTGTCAGAGATAATTTCGTCGATTTTGTTTCTGAAAATCGCAAACGCTGCGAGTGACGGTATCGCAATGACCAATCCACAAACGGTGGTCACCAATGCGGAATAGATGCCACTTGCTAAGTCACCTGCGCCGGCCGTTCCCTGCGAGAGGGCAACCTCACGGAACGCCAAGATCATTCCGGTAACTGTCCCAAGTAGTCCAATCATTGGGGCAATATTACCTATAACCGACAAGTACTCTAACTTTCGATACAGTCTTGCGGCCTGTTCTGCAGTTGAATCTTCAAGTGCCTTTTCCACGGCTGGC
>JANLUJ010000408.1:0-5765 GCA_031363425.1 Pirellula sp. | reverse complement strand
CACTAGCTTGCGCTTCGTGCTAGGTACTTTTCAGTCTGCGGGTCGCCGAGCAGCAAGACGAATTGGCGGTTTGCTCAACTGCTTCAAGTATCGTTCGACAAATGTTTGGAATTTGACGTTCACATCCGCCTGGGCCGTCATGGTTGCGGCCCCAATTTTTAATGCTTGCTCCATGCTTGCGGTCCCGCCAAAGGCCTCTGCTTGCTTCTGTATGCTTTTCACCAAGGGGTCGTTTTCAAGCCTCTTGATTGTCTCATTTTTTTGCTGATCCGGCGACTGTGTTGCAATAGCCTGCCAAACGACCGTCCATTTTCCTGAAGGAAGCTTTACCAGGAAAGCGGAATCGACCGATGCCGATGTGGCCATCGGATCCAATCGAACACAGGTCGCTCGAAAGTAGTTTGCATTCATTTTCTCTGCTTCCACCATAGCACATTTGATCCAGTCTTCTTCTTCCCTATTGAGTTGCAGTGGCTTCTTAGAACCACCAGTCAAATCCTGAATCAACGAATTCATTTGCGACTGCATCATTTTCGTTAACAAGGATGCGAGGTCCAACGGTTTGCCATTGCCAACTAGGTGCATAACATCGCCCGAGCCCTGGAACTCTATCGGCGTGTCCAATCGGTGGGTTACCAAAGCAAGCCTAACTGTCCATTGATCAGCGCTTTCTTCCGTGTCGTAAAAACGCGTGTCAAGTTCTGGTGGTTCTACCGACGCATCAATTTTCTTTGTCGCTAACTCATTTGTTAGGTTGCTCGGAGCTCGCAATTCGACATTCTGCAGCCGCTCATGCCAACTCCAAATCGCAATCCTTCGATTCGTATCGTTGGCAAGAATGAGATTCGAAACATTGGAAGGTTTGATTCGTAGTACCAAGAACTGGAAACTATCGTCCTGCGGATTATTAATCTCCGATTTAATACGTTCCAATTCCTTTTGCAAAAAAAAATCGAGTGCACCATTGCGACCTTTTCCAAGGGCGTTGACCGGCGCTGGTTCGTTCAACAGAGCCTTTAGCCGATCCCAGAGCTGATGTTTCGCACGGATGGACTGTTGCTTGGCAGACTCCTCTGCCTTAGAAAAAGCGTTTTGGTCATGCTTCTCAAGCCACGACTTGGTAACAGCGATCATCATGTCTTCGTTTTGATCTCCACTCAAAACAAAGCCACGAATCGGTCTTTGATTTTTTAAATGAATCACGTCGACCACTAACTTGGACTGATTGCGTGACTGTCCTACTGCGGTGGAGGCCACCGTAACCACGATGGTCCAAGCCAAAAGAGATAGGAAGGGTCTAGTTCCTTTCATTCGACCAAAACGCTGATTCGTTTCCCTGGATGCTTGATTGTCAAGTGACTGGGGCATTGCGATCGGTTTTTCCTGGTTCTTTCAGGTTCGTGTATCATCGTGTTCACTACTAAGTTACACTTGAGTTAGCCATAGTTGCCAACATTATAGTCCATTGGAGACTGAAAACAGAACGCATGAATTTGAATCCTCCTTCGCCATCCACCGACGGTATCGACCAAACGGCCAAAAAAATGGACCATCCAGACATCATTGATGGCAGCAAAATTGCTTCTGAAGTGAAGAAGAAGCCGCCGATGTTTCAGGGGGATGCGTCGGATCTCTTGCCTCAATTGCACCTCCATGCCACTCCGCTTGAAATCACAGACATTTCGCCTGAAGCGTGGAACAGCATTGCCGAATACTGCTTGCAAATATGGTCTTGGAACCAGAGTATCAATCTGACCCGACACACGACACCTGAATTATTCGTCAAGCGAGATCTTCTTGACGCATGGCACTTAGCGAAATTGCTTGAGCCCAACGAGGAAATTTTAGACATCGGCGCCGGCGGAGGCGTTCCTGGAATCCTTGTTGCAATCCTGCGACCCGATGTTCAAGTAACGTTGTGTGACAGCGTCGCCAAAAAGATGACCGTGGTCGCCCGAGTCATCGATCACCTCAAGCTAAAGATCCCGGTGTATCCGATGAGTGTTCAAAAAGTATTGGAGGAGTTCCGATACGATACGTTAACGGCTAGGGCCGTTGGACCGCTTTCGCGACTGTGCACTTGGCTTGAGGAAGACTGGCACAAGTTTCGTCGGTTGCTCGCTATCAAAGGCCCAAGATGGGTCGAGGAGAGGGGCGAAGCCCGGCATAAAGGGCTGATGAAGAACATCGAACTGCGTCGAGTGGCCGGCTATAACATGCCGGACACAGAATCGGAAAGTACGATTCTGCAGTTACTTCGCCCCCGCTGATAGCTTCGAGGGCAGTACGGTCTTCTTGGATGCTCGAGGATGCGCATTCGTATATGCTTGTCTGAGTGCAGCCGTACTGACGTGCGTATAGATCTGCGTGGTCACAAGACTTTTGTGGCCCAACATCTCCTGAACACTTCGAATGTCTGCGCCTCGATCGAGCAAGTGCGTCGCAAAGCTGTGTCGAAGCGTATGAGGTGTGGTTCGCGTATCCAAGCCACACACTTTGATGTACTTTTCGAGCATGCGCGCAATGCTCCGAGTCGTAAGTCGATGCCCAAACTTATTAGTAAAAGTCGGCAGGTCTTTGGAGTCGCCATGGTCCGCTCGTTTGCGAACCGCATAGTACGTATGCAATGCCTTGGCGGCATGCGTACCAATGGAACCAATGCGTTCCTTTTTGCCTTTTCCCCGAATGCGCACCGTACCCTCGTCGAAGTCCAAGTCACGATCGTTCATGCCTACGACCTCACTCACTCGCAAGCCGGCGCTGTAGATAACCTCGAGAATCGCAATATCACGCAGGCCCATGGCATCCTTGCTATCAGGTGCTCCAAGCAGCGTCTTGATCTCGTCGCTGGTCAAAAAGTGGGGGAGCTTACGTTGGCCTCGCGGGTTACGCAGCGGCTTGGCCGGATTGGTATCCGCCATATTTTGACGTTGTGCAAAACGATAAAAACTACGAAGCGATGCGAGCTTCCTCGCAATACTCGTACGTGCATATCCTGCATCGTGCAAAGCAGAAACATATCCACGTAAACGACTCGCATCAACGTCGCGAGGCACAACTCTCTTCTGACCTTCTTCGGTCAAAAAGTCAGCCAAATCCATCAAGTCTTCGCGATAGGACTTAATAGTCAGGTCGGAAGCATTGCGCTCGACATCCAAATATCGTAAGAATTGAGCGATCTCAGCGTGCATCCCTGTCCCCTCCCGATTTCGGCTGTTTTGAACACTCTATTCTACAACGTAAACTGCGCCACCTGGGGAGGATAATGAAAAACTCGTAGCGCGAGGTAGGGTTAAATCTGCCGGTCGCCTTATAGCTATAGTCGGCAGTTGTTGATCGACATTTCTAGAATTGCCAATGCGCCTAAGGCTTCCAGCTTTTCCATGATCGAAATGACTTCGCTGCTCTTAACCATGGCTCTGACCGCGCACCAACCGCTGTCTTCAAGACTTGTGACCGTCGGGGATGTGAAGCCCGGTGTAACCGCTTCGGCTGATGCCAACTTGGCTCTCGGAATATTGTATTCAAGCAACGAATAGTCGCGAGCAATCACAACCCCCTCCAGTCGCCGAACAATACGATCCGCGGTAACCATATCTCGACAACCTGGGCTCTGAATCAGGACCGTCTCGTAATGGCCGATCTCTGTCAGAATTCGCAGCTGGTTTGCCGCCAAGGTACTGCCGGTTTCAACGAGGTCCACAATCGCATCTGCGACGCCAAGCGAAATCATGACCTCAACGGAGCCGTTAAGTTTTACGAGATGCACCGGTGCATCATGTTGCTTAAGAAAACGCTCGGTGGTGTTTGGGAAACTGGTTGCAACTCGCTTGCCCGCTAATTGACCTGGCTGTTCCACATCCGAATGCGTTGGTACACAGATCGCCAACTTGCATCGTCCGACGCCTAACTTCATGCGGACTTGGACTTCCGCATTGGCTTCTTGCACTAAATCGCTGCCGGTGATTCCCAAGTCGATTGCACCCTCGGCGCAAAGCGTTGGGATATCGTCGGTTCGCAAGAACGTAATTTCGGCCGGCATACTGCTGACCCGTGCAAACAACGAACGATCTTGCCGACGGAAATTGAGCCCCGCCTGCAGTAGCAATTCAGTTGCCAGTTCGCTAAGCCGCCCTTTGCTGGGAATACCGATACGAAGATGATTTGCAGTAACACTCACGAAGCGCTCTCCTGACCACGTCGACGTTTTTCTTCAAGACCCGAGATCCCCTCGCGCCGTTCCAGTTCGCGACGGAGCGAGTCTACGCTAATACCGCGACTCGCCAAGAGGACCCAAAGATGAAAAACCACGTCACATGCTTCTCGCACCGTGTGCAGGACGCCTGCTTCACCCGGTTCACCGGCGGCCTCGATCACCTCGTTGGCCTCCTCAAGGATCTTGCCGCCAATTTTCGGAATTCCACCTTGCAACAGCTTCGTTGTGTAGGAACCCTCGGGTAACTCGACAACGCGATGATGGAGTTCAGCCATCAATCGATCTAGAATATCTTCTGACATTGGTTGATCATTGCTTGAATGCCGGCTGAGCATTTCGCCCACCCAGACTATTGACGTGGGTTGTTTCGAGACAGATCAAGCGGCGCTTTGAAGCTCCGCTTCGGAAGCCGATAGCGTTGCCCGAGATCTGCGATCGAACCGCCGCCGAAGCTCATATCGCATAATTAGCATGTACCGTGAAACGGCGTTGTGTCTCGATTGGCTTGGCTCAAAAACTTTACCAAGTGGACCAGCCAGAATTGCCGGAAGCAAGATGAGTTCGGCAACCACGCCCGCAATCAAGATGGTCAGCATCAACCAACCAAATCGCTGCGTTGGTGTAAAAGTACTGAACGCAAAAACAGACAATCCTAATCCGCTAATGCACGCCGCTTGAAGGGTTGGCGTTGCGCAACGCTTGTACGATGCAATGATCGCTTCTCTCCGGTTTCGAAGAGTCTTAACGTCTACTCGATACCAAGACAAGAAGTGAATCGTATCATCGACGGCTACGCCCAACGCAATGCTGGCTGACATCATCGAACCAATATCGATCGGAATGTTCAGCCAACCCATGGCCCCGAAAATAATGAAGATGGGTAGGACGTTTGGAATCATCGCGACCAAGCCAGCTCGAATGCTACGCGACACGAACATCATCAATGGTGTAATGGTTAAAAAAGACCACATGGTGCTTTCCACTAGGCTCTGAAGAAGGGCCCGTTGGGCTTTGTAAACGATAGGGACTACGCCAGTGTAAACCGACGAAACCATCGCCTTGGTATTCGGTTCGATAGCTTGTAAATCGATGACTTTGCCGAGCGTTACCCCCAGAGTTCCGATTTCGGCATTCGTAAACGCACCAGTCAAGACCACTGCATCGTATTTGCTCAACTCCTGGAATTGGACAAAGGGCATGGAGGCTGGATCATCCGAAAATCGCAGAACTTTGACGCGGGCCTTGGCCAAAAGTGAAGAGACTTCATCCGATCTGGATTTGAACGGAGAAACAAGCGTTACTGCATCGGTCTTCTTGCTCGTTGGATCCCAAATGACTACCTTTTTGCCCGTAAACTTTGGGTCTCCGTTCCACGCAGCAATTTGTCGCAAGATTCTCATGCGATCGCCGTGAGCATCAATAATCGGAGAAACAGCTGCGCGTAATTCGTGTACAAATTGGCCGTAGTCTACGCCCTCGAAGGCGGCGACTCTCAAACTGATTCGCCACAATTCCGCTCCGGTTGCCGGGTCAACTCTTAAGAATCCAG
>JANLUJ010000390.1:0-3270 GCA_031363425.1 Pirellula sp. | reverse complement strand
ATGGATTGACGCGAGCATTGATCAACAACATGATCTTGGGAGTCAAAACCGGATATGAGAAGAAACTGGAGGTCATTGGCGTTGGTTATCTTGCAGCGATCAAGGGCAAGATCTTGCAACTTCGTGTTGGTTATGCGAACGAGTTGCATCTTCCGATTCCAGAGATGCTGGACGTAAAATGCCCGGACCAAACTCACATCAACATTAAGGGCTGCGACAAACAAGCGGTGGGGCAGTTTGCTGCGTACATCCGATCGTTGCGTAAGCCGGAACCGTACAAAGGCAAGGGCGTTCGGTATGTTGGTGAACAGGTCAAGCTGAAGGCTGGCAAGAGTGCAACTTAAGTGTGGCACAGTGGTCTCCACTGTGTTTCGAAAATGAGTTCAGCCCACTGGGCGGGACTGCTCCAAACAATTTTATAAGTTTACAGATTTTCGGTGACGCAATTGATCGCGTCGAGATGATAGAGGTTAGAAGTGGATATTCGAAAAGTGGTGGACGGGCAGCGCGAGCGGCGTGCGTTTCGCGTACGGAAGCGAGTTCGAGGTACAACATCGCGTCCACGATTAAGTATCACCCGTTCTTTGCAAAATTTTGCTTGTCAAGTAATCGACGATACTACCGGTAATACTTTGGTTTCGGCTTCGTCCCGAGACAAAGAGCTTCGGTCGTCAATTGGTTATGGGGGCAATTGTGAAGCGGCCTCGAAAATAGGAAAGATTGTAGCGGAACGCGCAATCAAAGCTGGGATCAAACAAGTTGCATTGGACAGAGGTTCTTGCAAATACCATGGTCGCGTAGCGGCGTTCGCCGATGCGGCCCGCGAAGCTGGTTTAGAATTTTAATTCGGAGCGATCAATAGAGTGGCAAACAATTCATCAGGTGGTGGCGGACAAGGCGATCTAATCGATCGCGTGCTTAAGATCAAGCGTTGTGCCGCTGTGGTCAAGGGTGGTCGCCGTTTTAGTTTCGCTGCCCTTGTGGTAGTAGGTGATGGCAAAGGACGCGTTGGCTATGGCTACGGCAAGGCAAACGAAGTCCCGCCAAGTGTTGCAAAGGCACAGAAGGGTGCGAATCGTGCGATGATCGACGTCCCCATTTTGAATGGAACGATTCCACACGTCGTTTCTGGACATTTTGGTGCTGCTCACGTTTTGCTAATGCCAGCTAGCCCAGGTACTGGTATCATTGCCGGTCAAGCGGTGCGAGCCGTTTGCGAAGCCGTTGGCATACAAGATATTTTGACGAAGAGCTTCCGCTCGAACAACCCAACTGTATTGATCAAAGCGACCTTCGACGCCCTTTCGCAACTCAGAACGCGTGAAGATGTTGAACGACTTAGAGGCGTAAAACTGTCATGAATTTAGAAGAAATCAACAAAGACGTTGTCACCAATAAAGCCCGCAAGCGAATTGGTCGCGGTATTGGTAGCAAAACTGGCAAGACTTCGGGACGAGGCCATAACGGCCATAAATCGCGTTCCGGCTATTCTCGCCATCCGATGTTCAACGGTGGTGATTTGCCGCTTGTTCGGCGAATCCCAAAACGTGGATTCCACAATCGTTGGGCGGAAATCGTTTTCGGTGTAAACCTGGGTGACATCGATGATGTGTACGAGGCTGGCGAGGAAGTCACGGCGACCACGTTGCGAGAAAAGGGTTTAGTGAAAGTTCGTTGTGATGAAGTCAAGATTCTTGGCGACGGTGAACTGACCAAAAAGCTGAAATTCGTGGTCACACGGGCCAGTGAATCTGCCAAGGAAAAGATTGCCAAGTCGGGCGGAAGCATCGAAATCATCGCTGCGAAACGGACTCCAAAGGAGCGAGTTGCCGCTTTAAAAATTGAGGCCAGCACCTAGGACGTTTGATTCGAATTAGGCTAGCCGTAAAAACGAATATCCGAAACAATGAGATGGCCGGCTTTGACATGGTGCAATGCCGGCCATTCCTTTTGGGGCACCGCCTCATATTACTCGCAGGAACATGACGACATGTTTGAAAAACTAAGGGTAGTTTTCTCGATACCAGAGCTTCGTCAGAAAATATTTTTGACATTGTTCTTGTTGGCGGTATATCGAATTGGCTACCACGTTCGTTTGCCCATTTTGACCGACGTTGATTTGGCCATGTCGGGAGATATGCAGGCGTTCCTAAACAAGGTCGCGTTGTTTTCAGCAACGGACCTTCGTTCGTTAACAATATTCGGACTGGGGATAGCCCCTTATATTTCTGCGTCTATTATCTTCCAGCTTCTTGGTACGGTTTGGGCGCCAATTGAGCAACTTCGAAAAGAGGGTGCCGTCGGTCGAAAAAAGATCAACGAGTACACCCGATATTTGACGGTTGTTATATGTCTCGTTCAAAGCTGGGCTTATCTTTATTTCCAAGTCGTAACGGCGGATAAATCTCCCGTTTCGTCAGTCTTCCACAGTGGATCTCAGCTTTCCTTTGGCTGGGTGATAACCACGGTTGCGATCATGACTGCCGGTTCGATGTTTTTGATGTGGCTTGGTGAGCAAATTGACGAATATGGAATTGGGAACGGCGTGTCCCTTTTGATCATGGCCGGTATTTTGGCACAGATGCCCAAGGCCCTTTGGGACTTGCGACAGAACATGACTGGTTCCTTGAGCGGCATGTCTGCAAGTACCATCGGACCCGATGTTTTGATTGTTCTCGCCTTTTTGTTTATCGGAGTTGTTTTCGCTGTGGTCTTTATCACAATGGCTCAACGACGCATTCAAATGCAAAGCGCAAAGCACGTGCGGGGGCGACGAGTGTTCGGCGGTACGAAGCAGTTTCTACCACTGAAAATCAATCAATCTGGTGTGATGCCAATCATTTTTGCGAGTAGTATGCTGATGATTCCGGGATTGGTTTTTGGGATGTTTGCAAACTTCTTTTCTAGTGACGATACTGGAATTAGCGGGATACTGGCCAGTACGTTCGGATCGTTGTCGAGCATGTTTACGAGTGGTTCATCCTTTTCCTACAATGTGCTCTACGTCGTCTTCATTTTCTTCTTCTGTTTCTTTTGGACATCGATCATGTTCAATCCGAAGGAAATGTCTCAAAATTTGCAGGATTCAGGGGCTTTTATTCCTGGATACCGACCAGGCAAACGTACGGCGGATTACCTCGAAAAAGTGATGGTTCGAATCACCTACGTAGGGGCGTCGTTCCTAGCTGTGGTTGCAATCGTACCAACGATCATTACATCGCAATTTGGTGTGTCCTTCAGCGTTGCTGCTTTCTATGGCGGGACCGGTCT
>JANLUJ010000379.1:0-3136 GCA_031363425.1 Pirellula sp. | reverse complement strand
CCCTGCTGTATTAGCTTCAACCAGCACCGATGCTAGCTAATGAAATCGTTGCCAACCATCGATTCGGCTGGATTCTTCACAACCTGATGTTGACTTCAGGGCTAAAAAATGGGACGAGCTTATTGCCGCCAATCCTTTCCTCTCCCGATGTATCTATCAAAGCATTATCAGCATGCCTCTTTCGAGATCCAATCGAATCGATCGACGTCGACGCGTCATGTTGGATGCTGTCGCGGCTGATTCCGAGTTTGCAGTCGAGAGCGTTCGCGCCAGGAAGCGGTCTCGAACACGCGAAATCGCTGACTCACCGAACGACGAAGTATACTTGCAAAAGTACCGTGACCCTGGCTACAGCCAAGCGGTCCGAAAAACTTGCCAACAGCGCATGGTTCAACTGATTCCAGTTCGACGAGGTACTCTATCGATCGTGTTGTCGTGTATGTGGATGTTATGGGGATGCTTGCTTTTTTCGCACTATTGGATATTTACCCGAGTCGACCTAACTTCGGAATCGAACGCACCGGCAGTTGGATTCGCTGCGCTCCCTATAGCAAAACTGTTTCATTTAAGATCGCCTCACAGTATTGCTCAGTGGCTAACATGCCAACTCTGGATGCTAACCGCTGTTGCAGCATGGATGATCTTTCAACTTCGAAGGCACAAACTGGACGACTATCGCGCTCGCTACCGCATCTGGGTCGTCTTGGCTATTGCGGCTGCTTTCTCCAGTTTCGAAGCATCAAGTTCAGGGCTCTTGCTTTTAGGTATGAGCATTGACGGTTGGGCTCGACGGGAAATTGGCTATGCGGGTTGGCCATTGGTCTTGGCTACCTTTGCATCGATCATAGGAGTCATTGGTATTCGCCTTTGTAGCGAGCTCAAATCCGCGCCGATGAGTGTTGTTAGTTGGTTGTGCGGCCTAATAGCATGGGCTCTTGCAGCTTTGCTAGGAACCGAACTTCTAAAAATCTCGTGGTCTCAAGCGACGGTCGACTTGGTTGTCGGAGGCAGCTTGCTAGGTGGTATTTTGGCCGTGTTTCAGGCCTCCGGAATTTACTTGCGTCAAACGTACATCCAGGCCCAAAAAAGGTTCCTTGTGCGCAATGGAGCAAACCTTTCGCCAATTCAATGGAAGGTACCAAAGCTGTCGCTTCGTCGGAACAAGGGCGGCGACGAATTTGAGGAGCGAAACAATGTGCCTGTAGCCGCTAGAAAATCCAAATGGAAAATGCCATGGAATAAAAAACGTTCTGAACAATTCGATGAATCGATGAGGGACAATCCAAGCACAGACTTAGTAAACCAAGGATCCAATATCAAGAGCTTCAAGTCGAGAGACGTGGTCGAGCGAGACAAAAGCTCCGAAAGAGGCCCCGATAGAGGACCCGACAGAAGCGTTGAAAGGTCGCGAAAGACAATAGACGATGATACGACATCGTCGAAGCCAAAGGGCCGGCTATTTGGCTTCATCCCCCATCGTCGCGAACTCAATGAGAAGTTGAATGAGGAACCGATCAAGGAAGACGATGGTCCAGTGGAAGACCAAGGCTTGACCAAGAAGCGGGGTTGGTTCGGCATTGGCGGAAACAGAGACGCCGAGTTGAACTCCAATGTTGCATCGCTACGGCCGGTTGCCAAGCTAGCCAATACTATCAAACCCGAGTCGAAACAAAGCGAAGCTGACAAGAAAGCCCCAATTTCAAGTGCTGATAAGAAATCCTTTTGGTCTCGCAAAACGAGCGAAGTAGCAAAACCCACAGAGAAAGTTTCTAGCAAGGATACGCCGAAGCCCAATCGGGGTTGGGTTTCGAAATTTAGCAAGAGCGAGCAACTAAAAAACGCATCCACGGAACCCACCGGCGCTAAACCATCGGTTCATGCAACCGTGCCGGCAGTCGCCAAAGTCAATCAAGACGATGTTAAAGTTGGAGAAGGAAAAAAGTCTTGGCTCTCGTTCGCTTCCCAAAAACCCAAAGTACCGCAAGACTCAAAGGTTGTTGCCGAGAAAACCGAAAGGACTAGTAGGGGCGATACGGGTAAATCAGGCCGGCGTGGACTCTTTGGTATGTTGGATGGCCTTAAACTCAAGCCGCCGAATGACGAAGCGTTGAAACCGAACTCTTCCCCGCTGACCAAACCAGTACCAATCAAGCAGGGACAGCCGATTCCCTCGACGCAAGCGGACAGCGACGATGAAGACGGAGACGATGAGTATTCAGGCCGCCCCATGAGCAAAGCCGATCGCAAAAAGTTGCGCCGACAAAATCAAGACGACAGGCGGGCTGCGTAGTTAGGTGAAGAGGGTTAAACAGGGTTTTGGCGAGCGGCAGGTTCAACCCTACCTAGCACGACGCTAGTGATTCCAGCTTCCAATTCACTAGCTCGCGCGTCGTGCTACTGGTACTTTTCAGCCTGCCGCTCGCCTAAACAATTGTCGTCGCTGGGAATAGTGGGGAAGGAAGGCTACAATAAGTGCGACCTTTTTCAGCCCCTAGAAAACAACCCCAATGACAATAAAAATGTTCTCCTTTCCGTGGAATCGCTCGACTTGCGTCTTCGCCATCGGATTTGTACTGAATTCGCTTTGGATGGGTAGCTTATTCGCCCAGGATACGCCTACCAAAATCGAGCCAACGGGCGACGGGAACCAGACGGAAGCTCGATTCCTGAGCAAAATCCGCCAATTGACCTTTGATGGAATTCGAGCGGGCGAAGGGTACTTCAGTCGAGATGGCAAATCGATGGTCTTCCAAAGCGAGCGCGACAGGGAGAACCCGTTTTATCAAATCTATTTAATGGATCGAGAGACTGGGGACGTCGAACGGGTGTCGCCTGGATATGGCAAGACAACTTGCGCTTGGATTCATCCCAATGGTGATCGGGTTCTATTCGCCTCAACGCAGTTTGATCCTGAATCGATCAACAAACAAAAAGCTGAACTTGAGGATCGAGCAGCCGGAAAACAGAAACGCTACGCTTGGGATTACGATGATCACTATGATCTCGTCGAATGGAATCGCAAGACGCATCAATACAAGAAGCTCACCGATATCCGAGGATACGATGCAGAGGCATCGTATTCTCCCGACGGTCAAACCATTGCATTCGCGTCCAACCGACTCGCCTATCAATCCAC
>JANLUJ010000378.1:0-13685 GCA_031363425.1 Pirellula sp. | reverse complement strand
GTCAGCCTGAGGACAGGCTGACCTACGTGCTCACACCCTCCCAATTCGAAGTTGTGGACTCGGCATAGTGATATCGTGTTTGGATCCATGCAACCTCCCACGATTCGCAGCCGTTTCATCGAACTGGTCTCGGCCCACGCGATAGGCAATTTTTAGCTGGATATTGCACTCAAAATCGAGCCAACGTTTGGCCGCAGAATGCAAAGTCAACGTACGAGAATGAATCAAGGATCGTTCGCTAGCAAGCCGCACGGAGGACTCCTGTGAATCGCATGAGGCTCTTGGCAAGCCCTGTACATATCCCTCCGCATACGAGGCACCGCTCCCTTTAGAATATCCACGAAATTGAATTTGTGCAGAGGTTGCAATCGTGAGAAGCAATTCTCGAAACAAGGCGATTGCGTTCTGGACATCTGCCCGCGGCCCATAGAACCAGAACAATGTCCTATGTCCCTTGGTCGCCACAAACCATTGAGTCGTTGGAAGGATGGTTTCGGTAACATAGGTGGCTAACTGCTTTTCCCAATTGCAAGCTCGACGACCATTGACTGGGCAGGCAATCCGCGTGAATTGGACGTTTTCTATGTTGCCTTCGTCGACGATGTCGTCACGTGTGAGATTGTGTCGCAACATCAAATTCTGCATCATCCTCAATGCGTTGTGCTTTTCCGCCTCGGTACTTGCGTTGTTGCTAGCCGTCCGGTCCAGTTTTCGTAGTCGGTCCAGAATCTTGTCAAACTCAGACTGCGTCAACTCGTCTGACTCGCTTGCCATCTGTTTCCGAGTGCCAGACAGGCTGGCATCGCCGTGTTGCTCAGCCGAAGTTGTCCAGTAACTCTTCACAACGTAGTCGTCTTCGTCGCTGGGATTCCAAGTGTCGTGCACGACGTGATCGATCACAGTACAAAAGTGTTGCGATCGTTCATTGGATTTAGCAAGATGAACGATGACAACTCCGTCGGGCAGGTCCTCAACAAAAAACGGGCGTTCGAATCCTAGAGTGCGTTGCCAATCCCGTTGTGCAAGGTAGGCTGCGGCAGTTTCAGTATGGACTCCATTTCGCGGCGATTTTTCCGCTTGACTCCCCAGCTTGCTGTAGACGTCTTTGTAGACAGAGCCTGTGGCAATCGCGATTGCACGTGGTACGCAATCCCCAGTCAGCCCGACAAAGCCACAAGCAGCACGGCCACCGTCATCCCAAATGAAGTTCATCTTCGTCTCCATGTTTTGCTTAACCTCTACTTGTCTGATCGCAATGCTCTGAGCAGCGGCCACTGCATTGCGCCCCATGCAGCGAAGACACTGCAAAGCAAACCCGACACGATTACCATTGTCATCATCAGGCTCGGCCAAAGGAGTCCGCTAAATGGTTGCCCGTTCAAGATCGAGGGCAGGGTAGCCAATCCGGCGGCGCTTACGCCTATCCCGATCCCCCGAAAAAGTTGCCATCCATTTTCTAGGGTCAATAGCCAGACTAGTCGCGACTTGGTGAATCCGATCGCTCGCATCGCCGCTAGTTCACCGCGTCGCTCCATCGCGCTACGTAGTTGCGAAACTGCAAGTCCGATCGTCCCTAATAACAGACCCAAGGCTCCCAACACTTGGAAGGCGCCCAAATAGGTGTTTTGAACTGCCAACAATTGCTTCAAAACCGAATCGCTCGAAGCTAAACTCAAGCCGGATTCCGACCAACCCTCCTCGAGAACAACTCTCGCCTTTTCGAGGATCTCTGAACTATCTTTAACTGACTGCCCCTCTTTCGATTTGATCAAAACCATGCGATAGCCAGTAATACTCGGGAAGAGACTTTGGAAATTCGCCTCGCCGACAATGAGACTTCCTTGGAGGATCGTATTCTGGGAGACTCCAACCGTTTGGAAATAGACCTTCCGATCGTCGAAGGTGTATGAAAACGTCTCGCCAACGTATCCGCCTAAGTGCAATGCCCAAAGTGCCGTGTTCTGATCGAGAACAACCGGCACGGGCGAATCCATGGTTCCCTTGGCCTTGCGATCCAGTCGCTGCCAAGGGGTAGAGTCCTTGGTGTTTTCGGTCGCAAACCAAGCGAAAGCGGACCTTCCATCTGTTCGATTATCAACGGATACCATTCGTCTAGAAATCCCTAACACTTGCGGCTCGCTGGCTTGGTACAAATTGTTGCAGCTCGCATCGTCGCCACCGCGGACTCTCAATGGTACAAACTCGAGCGAGCTTAGAGCCTCCATCTTTGAGCCTAAAACTTCTCTTTGTCGAATTGGGTTTCCTAAGTCGTAATGGATCGCGTGAGACGATCGGCCGATGAATGCAAACCTACCCGTTCCCGCTTCGTCGGGCGACGCTTGAAACAAGCTCATCGATAGGATCAAAAAGGAAGCGATGGCAACCAATCCGATGGCAAGAATGCTTCGCATCGGTGCGCGTTTAGCGTTGCTGCTGGCCAGCGAGGACGCATTCATGATGGACGCGGAATCAAACGAACTCGCAGACCGATTCTTTTCGACACGCTTGAGCCGTCGCAAGGTCCACGACAATCCGGCTACCAAGAACAGCATACCGGCTCCGACGAATGCTCCTGCCTGGGCTTGTCCTTGCAAGAACTGACCTACAATCAGTATGGTTGTCGCCAAAGCAACACATGCGACGGCTACATAAGGTCGCTTGTTGCCGGCTGGCATTGCGCTGAGGTTTGCCTCCATTTGATTTCGTAGAAGTTTGGCTATCGGAATCGATCTCAACTGTCGCGTGGACAGCAAAATGGTACCTAGGGCCGCAAACCAGCTCAACGCCCAACCCAGCACGAGACTTATCGACCCTGCGTGGAAATCCAAAAAGGAAACCGTGATTGCTCCTACCCACCAAGTGTGGAGTCCGGCAATCATGGCATATGCATAACCCAAGCCGAGAAGGATTCCGAATGTTGCTCCGATTGTACAAACCACGGCACCCTCGAGAAGCAATAGTCGCCTCACCGAAGACCTTGTCCAGCCAGATGCCAAGAGAAGTCCCCAGTGATCAGCTCGCTGTTCGATTGCAAGCCTGAATAGCAGTGCCACCAATAGCAAGGCTGCAACTATTACAAAAAAACTTAGCGAAAGAAAGAGGGCGTCGAAAGGCGTGGTGCCGCTCGATGCCTTCAATTGCTGCCGACGAAGTGGTATCTCACGCCAGCCCAAACTAGTCAACTTGTCTTTGGCAATGTCAGAGATCTGCTTTTCAATATTGCGAGCCTCGTCAAGTTTCAGTCGGTCATAGCGAATACTGCTGGAATTACCAAAACGCGAACCAAAGTATTTCTTCCCGAGCTCACCAGATACATAGAGTTTGGGAGTCAATCGATGATCCGTCCAATACTGATCGTCCTGTGGTTTGATATCTTTTTGTCTTGTGAGTGGAAAAGGCGCATCCCATTTACTAATGGACTCCTGATCGGTGATTCCAGGAACGATCGGGGTCCATGCGGGGTCATTGAAGGCAGTTGGCGCAACGGAATACTTCGCAAGCCGCTTTGGATTGTTGTTTTCGATCGGCTGAGTAAGCGGCGCAATTGCAACAACCACTGCGTCAAAGTTTTTCTCGACCTCATCACCGTCGACTGTTTCAGGCAAGTAATAATCGATTTGGATTACGTCGCCTACGTCTATCGATAGCTCTTGTGCTAACCAACTGGTAACCACCACCCAATTCTCAAGGAGCGGAATGGACGCAGGTCGTCCCTCAGGCCCTAACATCGAGGCCAGCACGGACCAATCCGCGGTCCCGATGGTTGAGTAAGGAACGCTGCGTCCGACCAGTTGCCCCGCTTTCTTGCTTTGGATTCCGTTTGCGAGATAGGTTAAAACGCTAGCCGGATGATTTGCGATGGTTCTCTCTAAAATAGCTTCTGAGAGGCCATCTGTGATTAGCATTTGGTCCGTCGTGAGTTGATGATATTCAAAAACACTGACGATGGGATTGCGATTTCCGTTTGCTGTAACTTCTTCCTTCGCATCATCCGGAAAAGAGCGTTGGACGTGTTGCCAACTCAGCCCTAGGTCTGACAGTTCCGGTGAGAGTTTTTTGAGCAGGTCCGCACCGTCGGATGCGGAGTTGATCTTATTCGCCGTCGATTGGGAAACAAAAATTGCATTCACTTTGGCATCAATCTCTAGCGCCTGTTGAAGCCAGCGTTTGCCTGCGAACGCATTCATGATTGGCCTTTGGTCCGAGCGCAGGGAGAAACGAGAGAGGCTTTGATCAGGCAGGACCTCGATTACCTTCCATCGCGGCAACACCACATCGTCTTGGTCACGCTTTCCAAGTGGACTGTCCGCGGGAACAACCGCTTGACTTAAGACACGCAGGGTTATCAAGTCTCCGACCCTTGCTTGTAACTTATCCGAGAGCGATCGATTCAAAATGACCTCCTTGTCCTCGGGGGCGCGTTTCGGTTGGATGGTCCCAAGTGTCCAGAAATCTGGATCGACACCCAGAAGAGACATTTCGCTCGCACGAAGCGACTCTCTCTCGGCCACGGACTGTTGAATAAAAACGAGGCTGTGAATTGAGCCGATCTGCGAATGGCTGCTCGAAAGATTTCTCGCAAGCGTTTCATTGAACCATCTTGGAGCAATCAAAACGGATTCGATGGCGCCGATCCGATCCATGGCGATGAATCGCAAAGAACCTCGCATGCTATCTCCGACGACCAATGCGCCAACGATCACCGCGGTAGCAACGGCAACGCCCATGCCAACTGGAACAAGAAGTCCTCGGAAATGCAATAGCGTTCTTACGACTAGTGATAACATGAATAATCCTATCGCGTTCGAGCAGCCGGTTTCGCCTTATTCTGCACGGGCGAAATACTTTGTTATGTCCCCAGCACTAACATTTAGCCAAGTCATGGATTTCCAAAAAACAATCGAAACGTTTTGAGGGTCATGCGATTGAGCTGAATTTTTAGGCCGCGTACTAACAACCAATACATTTTCGACGCGGCGAAACTCCTGTTCCATCAGGCTCAAGGCAGTGTCGATTTTATCGTCGGCTCCGCGGTGAGCGATAGCCAATCGATCAAGGAGTCCAGAACTCTGAGATCGAGACTGAATTCGGCTTGCAAGCGTTGGTTCCGAATCAGCGATCGCCACGGAGATCACGCCAAAATTCGAAGCGGCGAAGTGATTGACCAACGTCGCTACGAATTCGATGGCTAGTTCCGACATTTTTTCATGCGAATCGCTATTCGGTGAGTCACCCTTGGCGTCGGGGAATAAGTCCAGCAGAACCGTCAGCTCTTTGCTGTCGGCTTGTTGAAACTGTTTTACCATCAGTTCGCCTCGCCGGGCTGAGGATCGCCAGTGGATCCATCGCGGACTATCTCCTGGGCGGTAAGCACGTAAACCAAAAAAGTCTCCCTCGTCTGACAGGGAACGCGCCTGTTTCTGTCTTGCACCGGACGTTCGAACGCCGAATAGCTCAATCCAGGCCGGCAACAATTTGCCGATTGCTGGCTGAACAATAATGTTGTCACCCGCTTTGTGGAGCATGATTCCACGTAGCAGGCCAAACGGAAATCGGGTTGTCAGTTCGGTTCCAAGAAACTGATATTGGCCGCAGCGTTGCATGACACATCGATATCTTTGGATGCGAGTTGTGCTTGGGGCAATAGAGGTATAGAGCAAACCAATACCCTGAGAGATCGGTTCCGTTGAAGCATCGGGTGAGATATACTTCAAACGGTCTTGCGCCAAAACCAACCAGGCTCCCAGCCAGCGCTTTGGATTGGTGATAACCAATTCAATTTCAAAGCCTTTACGTGCTTGCATCGATCTTGGAAGCCGTCGGTAGGTAGACAAACCAACTAAGGTCTTCGCACAAATCCGCCATTGAATCAGAAGAGTGGCAAGGAGTGTTCCGGCCAAGACAATTAGCAAGTTTACGTCGCGTAGGATGGCCCCCAGCAAGACGAAGATGGCCATAAACATCACCTGCATACCTTCTCGCGTAAATCGAGTTGAAACGGGTGGGGCTGAGTTTTTGGCAGATTGGAAGACACGAAAGGGAACTCGAACCAATCTTCCCAGAAAGACCCAAACGGAAGGCGTCAGCGATTCAGAAACTTGCTGGGGCATGATTGCTCTCGCTTAGGATGGCACTCGAACCGATTCCAAACATTTCTGGATAATCGCCTCGGCTGCATGGCGCTCGCTGCCAGCTGCAAATCCGCGCGGCATCACTCGGTGCGCCAAGACTGGAATCGCCAACTTCTTAACGTCGTCGGGTACAACGAAGGAACGGCCCGCGAGCAAAGCGGAAGCTTGCGAAGCCCGATAAAATGCTAGCGCGCCACGGGTGCTAACACCAATTTGCAGTTCATGGCTGGTTCGCGTTTGTTCGACGATGTCTTGCAGGTAGTCAAGAATGGAATCGTCGACTTGAATAGTGCGAGTGATTAACTGGGCTTCGCGAACCTCAGCCAACGATACGACCGGCTTCATTTGATCAACCGGCTCACCACTGCGATGAGATCGAAGAACATTACGTTCTGAATCGCGGCCCGGATACCCAACATCGATTCGCATGATGAATCTGTCCAGTTGGCTTTCGGGAAGAACGTAAGTCCCCTCGAATTCAAATGGATTTTGAGTTGCAATAACCAGAAAGGGATCGGGCATCGCATGTGTTTTGCCGTCGACGCTCGCTTGCCGTTCACTCATGGCCTCGAGCAATGCACTTTGTGTTCGTGGAGGTGCTCGATTGATTTCATCCCCTAACACCACGTTTGCAAATATTGGGCCTTCGCTGAATTTGAATTCGCCATCGTGATAAATACTGCTCCCAATAATATCGGTAGGCAAAAGGTCCGGTGTGAATTGGACGCGTGTGAAAACACCATCAATGCTCTTGGCTAGGGCTTTAGCGACGAGAGTTTTTCCGACCCCAGGGACATCCTCGAGCAGGATATGCTCGCCGGCCAACAAGGCTACGATGGTTTTGCGAACGACTTCAATTTTTCCTAGGACGACAGATTCCATATTGGATTCAAGTCGTTTGAGAACGGTTTGTATCGACGAATTCATGCAGTTGCGTTTCCAAAGATTGCATTCCGAACTTTGGCAGGATGATTGCCAGAGTGCTTGCCGTGAGCTTCTCGGACTAGAGTTATCGCGGAAAACTACTTCGCGAACAATGACCTAGACCTCTGATTGCAAAGCCTACTGTGAAATGGTCCGGCTAAGTCGACCGTAAACGCCCGCGATAATGAGCGCAAGCGAGATGAGTCCAAATCCGTACCAAACCGTGGCCGGCACCTCCCAAAACGTCAACGCAGCAAACCACGAATTGGCAAATGCGCACAGAAAAATAAAGACAAAGTAAACAAATGAGAAGATCGCGAGCAGTATCAAGCCTACGCGTTCACGTTTGGCAATCGTTTTGGCAGACTCCTCGTCGACGTGGTTTTCAGAATGCAGCATTAGAATTTTCTATAAGGAATTAATTGTTGTTGTGAGGCGATTTATTGTTCCGAACTTTGATTGTAAGCTGGGACGGGCACTGGGATGCGACCGGACGACTGCGAAATCAGGAAATATATTTCGCTGCTAGGAGCGGTCCGCGACCTTGGCAACTCAACTAGGCTTCGATAACGATAGCGGTTGCATTGTCTTTTCCAGATTCCGCGACAGCGGTCAAAACCAATCGTTGCGCCGGAGTGAGGTCCGTCAGTGAGGACTCCGGTTCGAGCACTAAATCGCAAATCGCCCGGTCCCACAATCCGTCCGTAATTCCGTCCGAGCAAAGAACCAATTTTTCGTTTTGCTTTAGGTCGAATCTGCCACATTGCGGTTCGGCAAATTGATTGCCTGCCCCCAAGGCTTTAGAAAGAACGTTTTTTCTGGGGTGAAAGCGAGCTTCTCGCTCGTTTAGTTTTCCTGTTCGTCGGAGCCAACCCACGTAGGTATGATCGTCGGTCAGTTGTGCCATGGAGAGCTTCGACTGTCCTAAAAAAGACGGATCTGGACTCGCTCGAAAATGATAAAGTCGGGTATCGCCAATGTGGGCGAACATTACCGTGCTGCGATGGTGCCATACCAAAGTTAGGGTAGCGCCCATATTGGTACACATCGAATCCCATCGGCCTAACGTAACGAGTTCCTCGTGAATGGCGGCGAAGAGCCCCTTTAGGATTTTGGGAGCCGTTTCTATCCAATGCTGGTCTGACATGAGGTAAGCTCGTGGCAGTAATTTAGTGATATTGTCGATAGCGATTTTGCCGGCGAGCTCCCCTGAGCGTTCGCCACCCATCCCGTCCGCCACCGCAAAAAGCATATCTGCATCCTGCGTGCTCGATTGCCCGTCCTTGCCCAGATACCGAACCCCTCGTTGGTCGATGAGCATTGCGAGGAATCGATCCTCGTTGTTGGTTCGGAACGAGCCTGAGTGGGTCATCGCAGACCAACGCAAAGTGATCGGCGCATTAACGCATTGAGCGATTGGGGATTCTAAACCAGCCGGCACCGCATTGCCTTGGACTTCATCCAGGATCGTCGAAAACTCGAAGTCGATGACACAAAACCGTCCATCCGAAGCTCGGTAAGTTATGTTTCTTAGAAACGCATCGTCGTGCCTGACGCCGTACTCCTCTAACTCAGCAAAAATGGATTTGATTTTGTCATCGCCAAGTCTTTCGACGCGCGCGCCGCAATTGCTGGTGACCATTTCCAATGTAGTTCGATCAGCGGCAAGGAGCCGAGGCACGAAATCGCATTTGCGATTTTCTAAATAAATCAACACGCGGCATTCGTTGTCGAACCGCTCCTGAGAATTTGGGCCTTGGAAGAGTTTGTGGACTCTTCCATCATACCCGATTCGAACGATGGCTCGCTGTGTGTTTTTTGCTTCTATCATTCGGTTGACATAGGGTTTGTTAAATTGGCGGATCGGATTCACTAGCTTGCGCGTCGGGCTAGTGCCACTGATTGGAATTAGCGTTGCACAGGGGATTACTCGTTCCCAGGCTCTGCCTGGGAACGCACTGCCGTGGAGGCTCCTGCCTCCGGAGTTCACAAACTAAGGAGGCATTTCGGCGAGGCGGAGCCTCGCTTGCATTGAGTTACCAGGCAGAGCCGCAGAGCCTGGAAACTAGATTGCACAGTGCAACAAAAATTGCAATCCGTGGCACTAAGAATAGTCTATATCCTCTTCATTGTTTCATCAAACAGATGCCTTGCGGATCGGCCGCTAATAGCTTGTTTTTTAATCAATTCAGCGACTATCTTGCCGACCGCTTCCCAATGCCCCGGCAATTCTAGGTGATGAGCGGTTTTGTCTAGCAATCTCTTTTCCAGTCGCTCGACTTGCGGGTCTGTATTGACTCTGGCTAGCGTCAGTCGCCGAAGAGATCGCAAGTCTTGTTGGGCTCCGCCCCAGTTGTATTGCCCTGTGTGCTTGGCCTCACTTACAAGTCCTCCCAACAGGATCATCGCTTCGATTTCAAAGAAGTCCTGCTGACGCTGGCCACGCCCCTTGCCTAATTGCACTGCGCCCAAACGAATTGAGTTTCGCACGATGGTGCATTTCTCTACGGAGCAACCCAGCGAAAGAGCCACGATCGCATGCCCCGCTTCGTGATATGCGGTCGCGATCATCAGTGGGTCTAGCATTGGCTCTGGCGCTTCACTCATGCTGATGCACTATCCCAACTAACTCGCAACACGCCCTGCTCGACCACAAAATACGAAATGGAATTGTGTGATAGGTGCTTTGCGTCTTCGTATTCAATGTTCGTTGGCTCGACGTTGGGTCGGTCTCTATTTGCCCATCTCGTCGGCGAGTTTTGGCGCGTTGTATATTGTCCTCAAACTTTCCAGGACACCTGCGATGTGAACCGCAACGGCTCGTGAAACCTGATCTGTGTAGTAAAAATCAGCAGTCAAGCTCTCGATATTCCCGTCAAAGATAATGCCGACCATCGCACCCTCTCGAGAAATCACCGGTGAACCAGAGTTGCCGCCTATGATGTCCGCGGTGCAGACAAAATTAAATGGCGTATCCGATTTCAGTTTGCCCTTAGCCGCTTGCCAGCTTTTCGGAAGAACCCACGGGTCCTTGTTCAAGTGCAACGTCTCATGTTGAAACGCTCCGCCAAGTGTTGTCTGAGCCGGCACCCTTTTCCCGTCGGCTTCATAACCAAGGACTTTGCCATAGGCGAGTCGCAAAGTGAAGGTCGCGTCCGGGTAAACAGTATCGCCACCGACCGCAAACTTGGCTTCGGTGATCTTGGCATACGCTTGACGCTCTTGCTCTTCGATACTGTCGGCAGCCTCGTGAGCTCGTCGATAGTCCGCTTCAAAGGCCTTGGCCAACTGTATCAATGGATCCTTGGAGTCAAAGATTCCATGAGTGCCTGCGGCAGCTAGTTTCTTGCGTTCGGCGACGCTAATGAGTTTGGTCCCAGCGATGACCTCAGAAGCGCGTTGACGAGGGCTTTTGCCAGCAAGCGCCGCTAGGACCAATGGATCATTTCCGCCTCGATCATCGACAAGTCGGGCAAGTTCATCGGCGAGCTGGATCCGCTCCAAATCATCGTAGGTAGGTGCCTCGGAAAAAAGTTCCTGTTCGAGCGATTCTCGATTGCTTGCTCGGAATTCACGCAAGCGATCGCCGCTTGCTTTGCTGTCCTCGCTGGCCATCAAAACCAAAGTTTCTGCGATGCCATAGAGTTTACTGCGTAGCGAAGCCGGCTTGGTGAGCCATTCTCGCCGTTTGGTTTGTGCCTCACGAACCTGTTCCCATGCCTTTTGAAGTGGAGCCAGTTTTGGATCTTGAGCGATACGACCAAGAAGCTCGGTTTCCTCCCGTTTTTTGGAAGCCGTGAAGCTTGGGTCTTGAAGCCCTCCCAACATGCCAGTGTACGCCTTTCGAGAGTTTTGAATTCCAAAAAGGTCGTCGCGTGAACGCCGTTGTTGTTCCGGACCAGCCAAAGCGTACTGTTGCATGAGCACTTCTTTTCGTCGCAGCATATTCATGGTGCGAGGCATCGCAACGTCGCGCTGATACTCGATCGCATCATGGGTCAAAATGCGTCGAGTTCTACCTGGATTTCCCGATACGAATACTAAGTCCTGATCCTTGGCTCCATTCGGGTCCATCTTGAGGAAATGTTCGATTTGTGCGGGTTTCCCATTTTCATAAACTCGAAACAAAGTCACATCAAGGCAATAGCGAGGGTACTCGAAATTGTCGGCGTCTCCGCCAAAGAAGGCCGAGCCAGCTTCCGGCGCCCATACAAGTCGCACATCGGTGTATTTTTTGTAACGGTACAGATGGTATCGGCCGCCACCATAGAGTGTAACCACATCGCTTCGCAAGCCAGTTGCATCGAGCGATTCCTTTTCTATGGCGGCCATCTTTGCCTGTCTCGCTTTGCCTGCTTCCTGCGGCGACATACTCTCCTTGATTGCCGAGTTCACCGACGCGGTTACATCTTCAATCGAAATGAGTTGGTTGAGTTCGAGGTCCGGTGATTTGATTTCATCGGTAAGTGTGGACGCCAAAAAGCCATCTTCGTTGTAATTGCGTTCCGCAGTCGAAAGTTTGTAAAGGGTATCGGATGCAACATGATGATTTGTCAACACGAGGCCCTGCGACGAAACAAAGGATGCCGATCCGCCAGAGTTAAAGCGAACGCTCGAAAGCATGACGTGATCTAACCATTGCTGAGTTGGTTCGAACTGGTAGCTCTTCTTAAGTTGAGCTTTCGGGACTGCGTTAAACAACCACATGCCTTCGTCGGCTCTACTGACTGCTGGACAGAAAATGCTGGACAAGAGTCCAATCGTAAGAAGCCTAGTCAAGTAATTTTTTAGTTTTGCTTTCACGATCGGCGCTCCGAAACAAAGGAATTGGAAATAAGGTTCTAAGGCGACCGGTCGGTGTGGTGTTACCGTAGCTTGGGCCCCTGGCCCGAGTGTCACACGGCCCAGGGGGCCATGCTACCTTCAGTCTGCCCGTCGCCTTCGAGACGCAAGTATAGCAACTCGGTGCACTATCGAGCAACCAAGAAGACGGCCACGGATCCATTTGCTCGAGCGGCATCATAAACGTGAATGGCCTCACCAGCTGGAACATTGTCCTCTGGGTCGATCACAATCGGAACATCAGCTCGCACCCTCAAAATGGCCTTCATCCGGCTCGACAAAATCTCCAGCGACGCAATCGGTTCGCCATTCATTGAGTACTCCATGGAATCCGTAGCGACTGAATGGCTATTCTTTTTGATCCGAATAACCACGTCGCTAAAATCGGTGAGAGTCGATGGGTCCTGCGGCTGAGCCCCATTCCCTTTTTGACTCGAGTCGGGCGCCGCTGCAACCGCACTCGGTAAAGCCTTTTCAAGTCGTTGAAAGGAAGAGGTCGCCAAGAAGAATACGAGCAACAAAAAGACGACGTCGATCATTGGAGTCATCATGCTATCGACGCTCGCGGGTTTGGAGCCTGCCGAATACGAGGTTCTCATTGTTGGCTGTCCTCGTACACTGCGAACACAACATCGGTGTTACCTGTCAACGAGCAAAGCTTTAATAATGCAGCGATATGTCGATATTCTGTCGTCCTGTCCGTACGGATGCGAATGCGCAAAGGCCCGCCCTCCACTCGCATACGAGTCAATATCGCTCGGCGGACTTGCTCCAGGGGTAGTTCTTGACTGGCAACTTGATATGCGCCCGTCGAGAGCACCTGAACGGTAATTGTCGGCGCATCCTAAAAATCGACCGCACCCGCCGCGGCTGTTGGTAAATCCAGTTTCAAGAAATTTTCTTGCTTCGCTAGGTGGCTGCTGACGAGAAAGAAAATGATTAGCAGGAAGGTCACATCAATCATTGGCGTCATATTGATGGTGACACCTTTCGAACCGCGATAATTTGGAATCCTCACAATTCTTTGCCTTTTTTGATGCCGGCGGCTAGGTTCGGACGACTTTTCTCATCAGCCAAGTTCCAATCAGGGCCAACGTGACGTTTCCCAACCACAGGCTAAATGCTGGCCAAGTACCGTCTTTTGAGAATCCTAAAGTCAATCCATATATTGGATAGTAGATCAGCAGGATTGGAAAAAAACAAACACCAAAGGTCCACCAATAGTCGGCGCTTCGAATGAGAACTGCCATTGGCACCCCCATCCAAACAAAAGCAAGGCAGCTAAACCCCATCGCCCACCTCCGCATCGGCTCTGTCTTAAGTTTAGATAGCTTTTTCTCTGTCTCGGCTACTTCGGCGCGCAGCGTTTGACTTGTTGCGTCATTTAAGGCCACGTATCGACCCGAGGCAAGTGCGATAGAATATCGAGTCGCGAGTTTTTCCCGTCGTCGATTATTGAGACCCTGCTGACGGGACAGCTCACCTGGAATTTGTCCGATGGAATATTGCGACGGCCTTTTGGAGTTGGATCCGTTTTTGGAAGCAAAACCCAACGGCATATCGATTATCAGCGGACCCGGATGACGAATCTTGTTTTGGCCGTCGTCGATAAATGCGTCGATCAACTCAATGACCATTTTGTCCTCCGTGCGATCGATTGAGATCTTCGCGGCCTCGGCGACGATGGTTTTCAATGCATTATCGCTCTGCATCCAAATTTTAGGCTTGATCAACCAGCGATCCCTAACTTCTTGAACATGGATCGCGAATCCCTTTTCCGAGTTGTAA
>JANLUJ010000358.1:0-2615 GCA_031363425.1 Pirellula sp. | reverse complement strand
AATTCCACGGCAGGTATCTTCGCTTCGACAATCCGCATTTGTATCCTGTAGGTTTGGAGGAGCAGCTACATACGTTGAAATCGCGATTGATTCTGGAGGCAAGGCAATCGTAGGAACCATTGGTTGCGTTGTGTTAGGCGAGCGGCAGGGAAAAACATTCCACGATTGGTAGCTGAATTCGTAAGAATTCAGAAACAACTGAATTCTTACGAATTCCGCTACGGTATTTTTTATTCCGCCGCTTTCCTTACTGTAACTTAGTCACACGGCCCAGGGGGCCATGCTACTGGTACGATTCATTCTGCTGATCAAATAAATGAAAGATTCTATTTTGAAATCGAAACCCAATGGTCGACGCGCGTTGATATTGGTCGACCTGCAAAATGATTTCGTGCAGGGCGGGGCACTGGCTGTGCCGGACGGATTGGCCGTGATCGGCATAGCAAACCGTCTGATGCCATATTTCGACTTGGTGGTCGCGACGCAAGATTGGCATCCAGCGGATCACCAGAGCTTTGCAAGTCAACATGCGGATTTCTCCGTCGGCCAGCAATTTGTTTTGAATGGATTGCCTCAAACGGCTTGGCCTGACCATTGCATTCAAAATACATTCGGTGCGGAGTTGGTGAAAAACTTAGACCACAAGGGCATAGACCACGTCGTTCGAAAAGGAATGGAACGGTCGGTCGATAGCTATAGCGGCTTCTTCGACAACGGGAATAAACGTTCGACAGGTCTTGCCGAGTATTTGTGTGAGGAGCAGATCGATGGCGTTGCAGTGATGGGGCTAGCAACGGACTATTGTGTTCGGTTTACCGCCATCGATGCTGCGAAACAGGGCTTCAAGACAACTCTCCTTTTGGACGGATGCCGCGGTGTCGAGTTGCAAAACGGGGATATTGCCAAGGCGATTGCAGAAATGGTTCAATTTGGGATTGAAATCAGCGCTAGCGAGCTCGTCGCGGAGTGACGTAGCACGTAGGTTCGCCTGTTCTCAGGCGGACGTCTTCGTCTCGGAGATACGAAGCTACAAAAATCACAACCTGGCCGCGGCAGACTTCTTCGTCTCGGAGAGACGAAGCAAATTAAACACTAACCCAATTCAGGAAACGATTCGCGTCCAGCGATGCGGGCGATTAGCGACTTTGACCTTAACACAAAGTCCGACTTGTAGTTAGCCACTTGTTGCTCGGTGATACCAAGCAACTCAGAAGTATCTTTGTTGCTGATTCCAGCAACAAATAGCAATTCAATGCACTTCAGTTTTAGCCAATCCGATTTTGACTGCCACTTGCCAATTTGGTCCTTCAGAGCTTCGACCAAGGCAAGCTCTTCCGTATCGCGTCTTTCGACCGATTGAGCAAGACTGCTAACTGCTCGAGTTGCACCTGGAACCTGTTGGGCACCGTCGCTCGAGTCGTCACCTGTGTAAAACGCGAGCGTATGCCGACGCCCTTCGCGTCGCAAATGGTCCGTTAACTTGTACGCGGCAATGGAGAACAAGTAACTTTCGAGTGGCCTCTGGCAGTCGAAGTTGGGCAAGCTATTTAGAAACCCAACAAACGTCTCTTGCACGATATCTTCGGCGTGCGAACGATCTATGAGTCGCGAACCTACGAATGCTAGTAGCCGCCCCTCAAATCGATCGATTAACTGTTGCCAAGCATCGGTGCTGCCGGAGCGAATGCTCTCAACGAGAAGTCGCTCTGGGTAATTTGGGTTGGATGTATCTTCACTCATTTCTTGAGTTTAGCTTTTTCACGTCGAGCCAACAACCCAACGGCACCGGACAAGAGCGTGATGGCGAACACACCGATGCCACCCATGACTCCAACTCTTTTCGTTCTCTCTTCGCGAATACTATGCTTTTCCCATTCGCGAATTTTCGAAAGTTGCTCGGATGAAATATGCAATCCAATCCAGAGCTGATGGTAGGTACCTGACGGACGGTCTTGAAGATTGTCGAACACTTGCCCTTTCTTGACCCAATACTTCTCGACGTACTCCTGCGTTAGCTCCCTCAATTTGTAAGCCTGCGAGAACTCCAACACATGTTTATCCAGGTACGTTCGGATATCTAGCATCATGCGAGACTTGAGATCTTCCCGACATTGATCCAAATCGGGCAAAAGGGTGCTGCTGATTGCAAGGCTGTGTTCATCACCCAGAACCAGGCCGTTCTTAACCCAATCTGGAGTACTTCCGTTCAGTACGGGTGCTGTGTCCCCAAGGGCGTCCCGGCCGATCGAGTCCCCCGCGACCGAATCAAAAGACTCATTGTCGCCGATTTCCGCTCTTGTTAATGGAGGTGACTCCGCCAAAGCAGGCGGTACAGGCGGAGCGGGTGTAGCATGTTCTTCTTGAAACAGTTGTCTGGCTTGGGACGTCGCCTTTGGAATCACTCGTTTCGCTTCCGAGTTTTGCGATTTCATTTTCGCAATCTCGGCCATCAATCGCTCTGTCTTTGCGGCCAGTTCTTCAAGTCTGCTGTCAGTCAGCCCAACCAAATCTTCTAGCTTCTTCATTATGCTTGATGAGGTACTGTTCGTACGTGCGCTTGAATCCGGAGGGGTCGATGGCTCCGTTTGTGCAATGGCAATGGCCGTGAACGCGGT